>JBBQXN010000031.1:0-34512 GCA_038209585.1 Burkholderiales bacterium | reverse complement strand
TTCGGCGCCTGGGGCAGCGGGTTGCCGTTGATCGCCACAGTCGGGGCAAACTTGCCAATGGCCGGGTTGATGGGTGCCGTGATGGGGTCGTTCACCGTGCAGCCGCTGCCGCAGGCGTCGACACGCAAGCCTGGGTCCTTGATCTGGGTGTCGTTGTAGCTGCCGCCCAGAGTAAGCAGCAGGTTTTCGGTTGCCAGCAGTTCGCCGCTGAATTCAAGGCCCTGGCCGGTGGTCTTGGCGGCGTTGACCAGCTGGTTGAAGTTGGCCGCCCCGCCCACCGCGGTCAGCTGCTGGTCTTTGATCGTGTAGTTGAAGACACTGGCCGACACGCGCGCCCGCCGGTCCAGCAGGTCGGCCTTGACGCCGGCTTCGTAGGACGTGATCTTCTCGCTCTTGGCCACGCTGAGCGTGTCACCGAACAGCAGCCGGCCCTGGATGGATGGCGCGCGGAAACCCGTGGCAACCCGGCCATAGACGTTCACGTTCTTGTCGACGGCGTAAGTGGCGCTGAAGTCGCCACTGGTGTTGTCGGCGCTGGTGCTGACGGTGCGCCGGCCAATGAAGGGCGGGCTGAAAGGCGGGGCCTGGAAGCGGTCGGCGACGAAGTCTTTGTCGTCCTGGGTGTAGCGCAGGCCGCCGCGCAGTTTCAGCTGCGGCGTCACTTCCAGGTTGGCGCTGCCGAACACGGCCCAGGCCTGGTTGTCTTGCTGCTGCGTGGCGAAGCCGTTGCGCGCATTGCCGCCCAGGCTGCTGTAGTTGAAGCTGTCGATGTTCAGTTCTTCGTCGAACCAGTACACACCGGCCAGCCACTGCAGCGCGCCCTTGCCGGTGCTTTCGACGCGGAATTCCTGCGTGAACTGCTTGTGCTTGGGCAGGCCGTCGCCGCTTTCTGCGTCGAAGGGGATGAAGCCCGGCCCGAAGTTGCCCGGGCCCAGGAAGCCAGCGCCGAAACCGCCGTCGATGTCGCCGCGGCTGAAGCTCTCGACGCTTTCATAGCCCGTGATCGAGTTCAGCGACACGCCGCCCAGATCCCAGCGCAAGCGCACGCTGCCGCCCACGCTCTTGACGTCCTGGCTGTTGATGCCGTCTTGCGCAACCTTGGTTTCGTCGAAGCCGGCCACCAAATTGTTGCTGCCGGGCTGAATGATGTTGGCGCGGAAGACGCGGGCCGAACCTTCCAGGTCGCGGGCATGCACGTTGAACAGCGCGCTGATGTCCTTGCTGGGCGACAGAAGCAACTGCACCCGCGCGGCGTTGTCGTTGTAGCCCTCCAGGTCCTTGGTCGGACCGTTGGGGTTGGTGTTCTTGACCCAGTCGTCGCGGTTTTGCGACTGCAGCGAAACGCGCAAGGCGGCACTTTCAGACAGCGGAACGTTGACGGCGCCTTCAACGTTCAGCGCTGAGAAGCGCCCCAGCGACAACGAACCGTAGCCACCGAAAGTCTTGCCCGGTTTGACCGAGTCGAACTTCACCACGCCGGCCGGCGAATTGCGGCCGAACAGCGTGCCCTGCGGGCCCCGCAGCACTTCGATGCGCTCCAGGTCGAAGACCGGGAAGCCCTTCAGGATGGGGTTCTCCTGCACCACGTCGTCGAAAACCAGGCTGACGGGCTGGCTGGCGTTCAGGTCGAAGTCGGTGTTGCCCAGGCCGCGGATGTAGAAACGCGGGAAGGCGCGGCCAAAGGATGATTCGATGTTCAGACTGGGCACACGGCCGCTGAGCTGGCGAATGTCCTGCCCGCCGCTGTTCAAAATTTCCAGCGTCTCCCCAGACAGCGCGCTGATGCTGCTGGGCACGTCGCGGATGTTCTCGGTGCGGCGCTCGGCCGTCACGGTGATGGTCTGCAGCCTGCCTGCCTCGGTTGTGGTCGGCGGCGCGGCGGTCTGGGCAGCGGCTGGGCCGGCCGCCAACAACGCGGCTGCCAAGGCAACCGGGGACAGCACAGGAAACAAGCGCAAGGCAGTGCGGCTGGCGGTGGGCATGGGCATGGGTTCTCCGAAGGTTCTTGCAGACGTGTTGCAATGGACGTGCCAGCGCGGTGGGCTGACCGCCGAATCATCGCGCGCTGAACGCAGCGACGTCACCGTGCCGACATTCGCAGCCCGAACTTGATGCCAACTTGACGCCAATTAGCAACATCGCCACCCACGCATGCTGACCGCCGAACAAACCGCCCAGTGGCAAAACGACGGCGTTCTCGTCCTTCCCAACTTCAAGTCCGCCGTGCAGGTGGCCGCTGCCAGCCGAAGGGCGGCGGAAATCGTCGACGCCTTCCAGCCCGGCGCCGACACCGGCACTTTTTCCACCCGGGACCGCAACCGGGTGGCCGATGCCGCCTTGCTCGATTCGGCCGAAGCCGTGCATTGCTTCTTCGAGGAAGACGCCTTCGACGCCCAAGGCCGGCTGGCCGTGCCCAAAGAACGCTCGATCAACAAGATCGGCCACGCCCTGCACGACCTGGACCCGTTCTTCAACGCCTTCAGCCACGGCCCGGAACTGGCAGACCTGGCCGCTGATCTGGGCCTGCGGCAACCCCAGGTCTGGCAGAGTCAAATCATCTTCAAGCAGCCCCACATTGGCGGTGAAGTGGGCTGGCACCAGGACGGCAGCTTCTTCTTGACCACCCCGCAAACCGTGACGACCTTCTGGTTTGCGCTGGAAGACGCCACGCTCGAGAACGGCTGCCTGTGGGTGCAGCCCGGCGGCCAGAACAGCCCGCTGCGCGAACAGTACGTCTGCGAAGCCACAGACCAGGGCCCGCGCATGGGCCCGCGCATGGGCATGCGCAAGCGCCTGCGCATGCAGCCGCTCGACACCACGCCCTGGCCCGACATGCAGCACGCGGTGCCCCTGCCGGTGCCGGCTGGCACCCTGGTCGTCTTCGGCGGCCAGTTGCCCCATTGCAGTGCGCCCAACCGCAGCCCGAAGTCGCGCCTGGCGTACACCTTGCACGCCACTTGCGGCAGCGCGGCCTATTCGCCGCTGAACTGGCTGCAGCGCAGCGCCACCCTGCCTGTACGCGGTTTCGTCTGAGGCATGCAGACGCAGCGGCGCAGCCCCTGGCGGCATCCGATTGCCTGGTTCCGGCGCGCTGCACAATCGGCCCCTGAACCCCAGGACACGCCACCCATGAACGACGTCCCCACCCTCGAGACCGCACCGGCATCCAAGATCCACCTGATCGGTGGCGAAAAGGGCGGCGTCGGCAAGTCGATGGTCGCGCGCCTGCTGGCCCAGTACTTCATCGACCACGAGATGCCCTTCGTCGGCTACGACACCGACCGGTCGCACGGTTCGCTGATGCGCTTTTATTCCGACTACGCGCTGCCAGCCCTGGTCGACAAGTACGAAGCCCTGGACCGCATCGTCGAAAGCGCCGTCGAGTATCCCGGCCGCCGCGTGCTGGTGGACCTGGCCGCGCAAACCCACGACCCGCTGGTGAAGTGGATGGACGAATCCGGCGTGCTGGACATGGCCGACCTGTCCGGCATCGCCCTGCACTACTGGCACGTGATGGACAGCGGCCGCGACAGCGTCGACCTGCTTTCGCGCCTGCTCGACCGCTTCGGCCAGCGCCTGCATTACGTGCTGGTGAAGAACCAGTTGCGCGGCGACGACTTCAGCCAGCTCGAAGCCTCGGGCCAGTACGAACGCGCTTTGGGCCTGGGCGCCAAGGTGGTGACGATCAAGCGCCTGCACGACGCCGTGGTGCAAAAGATCGACGCCAAGAACAGCAGCTTCTGGGCGGCCAAGAATGGCGGTGGCACCGAATCGCCGGGCCTGGGCCTGATGGAACGCCAGCGCCTGAAGATGTGGCTGTCGCACGCCTATGCCGAGCTGGCCAAGGCCGGAGCCTGAACGCAGTGACAACCTCGTCAACTCCTGTTGCGGGCCACATCCGCCTGACCTCGCACCCCGGCCAGGGCACCACGGGCGCGCCGCCCATCCATTGGGGACAGGCCGACCCGCTGCTGCGCGGGCCCGTGGTCGGCACTGTGGCCAACCGCAGCCAGCGCAACGTCATCGGCACGCACAGCGGCAGCTACGGTGTCTATCGCGCTCTGGCCGTGGCTGCGGGCAATCTCGCACGCGGCCACCGCGCCGACCTGACCAACACCTTCGCCACCGACCTGGTGGGCCCCTACCCGGCCTGGGGCGACACCGGGCAGGGCAGCAAAATCGTCAGCCTCGACCCCTGGGGTGCCAGCGTGCAGACGGTGTATGCCGAACACATGGCGCTGGGTGTGGACATCCGGCCCACCATTGCCGTGACCAAGGCGCACATCCACCTGCCTGAAATTCGCCAGGCCATCGCCTTCCAGCGCCTGACGCCCGACGGGCAGGTGCTGTTGGAGGACGGCAGCGCCACGGTGACCAAGATCGCGGTGGAACCGGTGTGGTGGCTGCCCGGCGTGGCCGCGCGCTTCAAGGTCAGCGAAGGCGAACTGCGCCGGGCTTTGTTTGAAGAAACGGGTGGCATGTACCCCGAACTCGTCACGCGCAGCGACCTGGAAGTGTTTCTGCCGCCCATCGGCGGGCAGACGCTGTATGTCTTTGGCGATGTGCGCGACCTGGCTGATCCTGCGGTGACGCTGACCGCCCGCGTGCACGACGAATGCAATGGCTCGGATGTGTTCGGCAGCGACATCTGCACCTGTCGCCCCTACCTCACGCACGCCATCGAAGAATGCATTCAAGGTGCCCAGAAGGGCGGTGTGGGCTTGATCGCCTACAGCCGCAAGGAAGGCCGCGCCCTGGGCGAAGTGACCAAGTTCCTGGTCTACAACGCACGCAAGCGCCAACTGGGTGGCGACAGTGCCGACAAATATTTCCTGCGCACCGAATGCGTGGCCGGGGTGCAGGACATGCGCTTCCAGGAACTGATGCCCGACGTGCTGCATTGGCTGGGCATACAAAAAATCCACCGCCTGGTGAGCATGTCCAACGACAAGTTCGACGCCATCACCCAAAGCGGTATCGAAGTAGGAGAACGCGTGAAAATTCCCGACGCCCTGGTGCCAGCCGACGCCCGTGTGGAAATCGAAGCCAAGATCGCCGCCGGGTATTTCACCGACGGCCTGGTGCCCAGCAACGCCGACCTCGCCCTCGTCAAGGGCCGGGGTCTCGAATGAGCAGGCCCCTGGTTTACTCGAAGCACCCGCTGGCAGCGCTGCGCGACCCCGGCACCATCCGCCTGCGCTGCCAGGCGGTGCTGAATTCCGTCGAAGACGGCGTGAGCCCCACCTTCAGCGTGCAGCGAGGTGCGCTGGACGAAGTGGCCGAGCGCGTGGCGACGCTGACGAAACAGCGCTTCCCCGAGGGCGCCATTCCGTATCACAGCCGCTGGCGACATTTCGAGAGCGGCAGCGTGGACCGCAAGGGCGAACTCGACGCGCTGCTGGTGGGCCGCAGCGCGGCCGAGCGCGCCAAGGCGTATTTCGACCTCACCGTGGTCAGCGTGCTGCTGGACGCGGGTGCGGGGCCGCAATGGCGATACACCGAAGCGAACACTGCCAGCACCGCGCACAACACCACGCACGACACCGCTGACAGCACCGCTGACAAAGGGGGCAAGCCCACGATTTACCAGCGCAGCGAAGGCTTGGCCGTGGCCAGCTTCCGCGCCTTCGTCGCCGGCAGTTTTTCTGACATGCCCGACGATCCGTTTCGCGTGGACGCGGCGGCGCTGCAACGCGTCGATGTGGGCGTGCTGCGCGCGCTGTTCCAGTCCAGCCCTTCCAACCCCTTGGTAGGCCTGGAAGGACGAGCCGGCTTGTTGGCGCGCCTGGGCGATGCCCTGGTGGCCGAGGCCACGCGCGATGGCCTGGACCCGGCCCGCAACGCCAGGCCGGGCTTGATCTACGACCGGCTCACGGACCATGGCAAGCACATGGCCTGCACTGCCAGCCAGGTGCTGGGCGAACTGCTGGCCTCCATGTCGCCCATCTGGACCAGCGGCAGCCGCGTGCAGGGCCTGCCGGGCGGCGACGTGTGGCCGCACATGTGGGCCGGCGACGCCACGCCGCAAGGCCCGGACAGCACCAGCAGCGGCTGGGTGCCTTTCCACAAACTCAGCCAGTGGCTGACCTATTCGCTGCTGGAACCATTGCAATGGGCCGGCGTGGAAGTGAGCGGCCTGGACGCGCTGACGGGCTTGCCCGAATACCGCAACGGCGGCTTGCTGGTGGACGCAGGTGTCATCTTGCTGCGCGACCCGCGGCTGGCCACGCGCGTGTGGAAGCCTTCTGATGGCCCCATCATCGAATGGCGCGCCTTGACCGTGGCCTTGCTCGACGAAGTGGCCAGCCGCGTGCGCACCCGGCTGGGCAAGACCTCGGACGAGCTGCCCCTGGCCTGCGTGCTGGAAGGCGGCACCTGGGCCGCTGGCCGCGAAATTGCGCGCGAACGGCGGGAAGACGGCTCACCGCCCTTTCGCATCGACAGCGACGGCACAGTGTTCTGAAGGCCCATGCCGAACCGAATCGCAAAAGCGCATGGAGTTTTCATGATCCGTATTCCACTGACCTTGGCCACTCTGGCCCTGGCACTGACCCTGACCTGCATACCTGTGCAGGCAGCGTCCTCTGCTTCGTCGGCTGTATCTGACAGCGTGGGGGCGTCTTCGGCCGGCGTTTCCGGCTCACTCACCACGTCCAGCAACAGCTCGACCACCAAAGACGTGGCCCAGGGCCACTACCGCATCGAAGCCATCGCCACGGCAGCCGGACGCCCCGACCAACTGCGCCTGACGCTGCAGCGTGAGCTGGCGCAAAGCGAAGTAGCCAGCGTCAACGACCGCCTGTTGCTGACACTGCCGCAAACCGCGTTTCTGAACAGTGGCTTGGGCCACGGCCAGCGCGTGGCTGCCACTGCACGCGCCTACGGCATCGAGTTCGCACGCTCAGACAACGGCCAGGCCTTCTTCCTGGTGCTCGAAGACCACTGGTTGCAGGAACTGGCAGCGCGGCCCCTGACGCTCTGAAGTCGGTGGTGGGCGCGTGTTGAGACAAGCCGCTGCAGCAGCGGCTTTCTGTTTGTGCGGGCCGCCCCCGGCATCGGCTTCCCTGCTGGCGCAGCAGCACTGCGCACCACCTGTCGCACTGAGCGTGGCCCAGCAAGACCGCCTGCTGCGCTTTGCCGCCTTCATCAAGACCGCGCTGCAAGACAGCGGCCAGCCGCTGGCCGTGGTGGCGCGTTCGGGTCTGGACTTGTCGCGCTTCGGCTTGCGTTACTCACATGGCGGCATCAGCCTGCAGGCCAGCCCCCATGCGCCCTGGTCGGTGCGCCAGCTTTACTACGACTGCGAAACCAGGCAGCCGCGTTTGTTCGACCAAGGCATCGCCGGCTTCGTGCGCGGCACCGACGACCCCGACACCGGCTACTTCAGCGCCGTGCTGTTGCCCGCAGCGGCCGCTGACGCGTTGCTGGCGCAGACGCTGGACAAAGCAAGTGCGATGCAAGCCCTGCACGGCCGCTACAGCGCCAACGCGCATGCCTGGAACCTGCGCTATCAGAACTGCAACCAGTGGCTGGTGGAAACGCTGGCCCTGGCCTGGGGGGCCGTGGCTGGCGGCGCCACCCCATCGCGCCAGGTCGCACAAGACTGGTTGCGAGGTCAAAGCTACACACCTCAGGTGATGGCAGTAAACAACCGCCTGCTGATGTGGCTGGCCAGCGCCCTGCCCTGGCTGCACGAAGACGACCACCCGGCAGCCGATCTGGACGCGGCTCTCTACCGCGTCAGCATGCCGGCATCGGTGGAAGCCTTCGTGCGCTTGCGCGAGCCAGCGGCGCAGCGGCTGGAGTTCTGCCACAACCGCGTGCACATGGTGCTGCGGCGCGGCTGGCAGCCGCTGGGCGAAGGCTGCACGCCTGAAGCGGGCGACACCGTCATCGCGTTCTGAACAAATTCAAGCCAGTACCAGCTGGCGCCCGAAAGGCGCTGTGGCCTGCGCACGCGCGGGCGGCACGGCCCACAGCACCGGGCAAGCCGGGCGGTGCCGCGCCGGGCCGTCCAGGTCGGTCAGCACCACCACCAGATCGGGCCTGTGCGTGGCGGCTTCTTCCAGCAGCGGCGTGAAATCGGTGCCACCGCCCTCGAAGCGCACGCCCCGCAGCAAGTCGCCCACTGCCGTGCGGCCGGGCTGGTGATGCAGCACCTGCTGCACGCGGTCGTCGCCCACTACCAGCACCAAAGCCGCAGCCAGCCGCCGCGCCAGCGCTTCGATTTCGCGGGCGAAGCGCTGCATCAGTTCGGTGTCGATCGAGCCCGACACGTCCACCACCAGCACCAGCCTGGGCACGGCGCGCGTGCCGCTGTAGCCGGGCTCCCAGGGCATGCGGCGCGGGGGCTCGCCCGTGCCGCCCCTGCCTCGCAACTTGCCCTGGTTGGCCATGTAAGACCGCGAAGGCCGCGACCAGGAGACGCTGGGCTCTTGCGCCAACGCACGCGCCACCTGGGTACGCAGCAGTTGCTCCCAGGGTGTGCGCGTGCGCGGCGCGTCGGCCAGCAGGGTGCGCAGCATCGAATGCGCGCCGTCGCCGGCGTGCGCGCGCTGCAGCCGCTCGCTCCAGTCGCGCGCGGCTTCGGCGTCTGCTTCTGGCGCCCTTTGCTTGCCCTGTTGCGGGCGCAGGTCTTGATGCCCCTGGCCGCCAAACGCCTTGGTTCGCGCGGCGCGCGGGCCATCGCGGCGGGTGTTCTGCGTGCCTTGGCCCTGTTGACGGGAGGGCGAACGGTCCTCAGTTCGGTCGTTGGTTCGGTCCTCAGTTCGGTCGTTGGTTCGGTCGTCCATTCGGCTGTACAGCCGCTCCACATCCCACTGCGCCAGCGCCGTGTCTTCGTCCTGGTCCAGCGCCAGCGTGGCGGCCAGCAGCGGCGGCAGCCGCACAGCACTCTCGGGCAGCGCCAGCCAGCCCAGATGCGACAAGGCGCTGTTGACGATGGCGTCAGCGCAGGTGTTGAACAAGCGCAAGTCCACGTCGCCCAGACGTTCTTGAAGTTGCAGAAAGCGCTGCGGGTGGCGCAGGGCGATGTGAAGCACCTGGTGGGCCACCCAACCGGCTTGCTCTGCCAGCGACAGCTTGGCGAAGGCTGGGCGGTAGTGCAGCGTTTGGCCGTCGGTCCAGACAGGCGTGCCCTCTGCGGCATCGCCGGCTTGCTCAGCGTCTTCTGCATCGGGCACATCGCGGTGATGCACCCACAGCGCCAGCCCGCCGCTGGAAGGCGCGAATTCGACCAGGCGCTGGATGGCCCGGGTGCCGCGGTGGCTGCCGCTGTCTTCGCTCACGCGTCGTTCAGGTCAGCCAAGCCCGTCCTTTTGCCGCTGCGCGGCATAGCGCTGGTAGGCCGGGCTGTCCAGCACGGCCCCTTCCAGGCCGCTTTCCAGCGCGCGCTGCAGCAGCAGTTCCATGGCCAGGGTTTGCGCCTCGCGCAGCGGCAGCGCGATGCGTTCGCCGATCTGGCCGCGCAGCTCGGGCAGCTGCTCCAGGATTTCCAGCGCACGCGTCATGCTCGACGCTTCGCTGCAGGCCGCCAGCAGGCCATAGACCATGCCGTACAAACCGTCCAGGCTGCGCGGCAGCAGGCTCAGCGTTTCCGGCCCCGGGCGCGCGGCCAGCAGCCTGAGCACGTCGGTACCCGCCTGCAATTCACGCAGCACGCCGAAGAATTCGGCTGCATTGGCCGCACCGATGCGGCCCTGGACGAAGACGCGCTGCGTTGCTTCACTCAGGCCCGACTGCAGCACGCCAGAGATGTCTTCCCAGCCGCGCGGGCTGGCGCCCACCAGATGGTCGTTGGCCAGCTGCTGCTGCGTGTCGTCCAGCCGGTCAGGGCGCACGCGCAGGTAAGCCATGACTTCGGGTGCGAAGCCCTGCGCCAAGGCATGGGCCAGGAAAGCGTCGATGGCCGTTTGCACATTGAAGTGAAACATGCGGTCGGCCAGTGCCGTGCCCATGTCGTGGCTGACGGCACCATGGAAACTGGCGTTGCCCGCCGCCACCACCTGCCAGCCGTCGGGCAGCCGGTAATGGCCCACGCGGCGGTCCAGGATGAGGGAGTAGGCGCTGATCTGCAGCCGCTGGTCGGCAGCAGTCAACTCGTCCAGAAAGAGCAGGCCTTGCGGCTGGTCGGCGCCGGGCAGGAATTCGGGCGGGAACCACACGGTTTTGCCTTGCACCTCGTCGGCATAGATGGCGCCGCGCAGGTCTACGGGTTCGATCGTGGTCAGGCGCAGGTCCACCAGCGGTACGCCGAAATGCGCTGCCACCTGGTGTACGACGGACGACTTGCCCACGCCTCGCGGCCCCCACAACATGGTGGCGCGGTGGCGCAGCCGCGGGTGGGCGAACTGCTCGATCAAGGCGGCCTTGACTGTGGCGATGGAAACCGGCGGAATGTTCAGTGGGTTGCTGTTCATGCGGGCGTGGCTGATGGAGGTGACCAGCTGTCAGCGGCCAGAGGTCGCGGCAGCGGTGGCAGTTCGATGCGCGGCATTTCGCGCATCGCGAACAACCACACCAGCAGCAAAGGCGGGGCGTTGAAGATGAGCATGCGAAACACCGAGCCGGGCCCGAGTTCGAGCAAGGGCACGGCCGCCGCTGCGCCTATCAAACCCAGGCAGACAACCAGCGGAAAACCACGGCGCAGCACCACGCGCCAGCGCTGGCGCGCAAAGCGCGGGTGAAAAGCTGCAGGCTGGGCCGCCAGCACCTGCGCCAGGTGTGCGACGCTGTGGCGGAACTTGGCTTCGGCATCAAGCCCGCGCGCCGCACCGTCGCCGCGCAAGCGCAAGCTGGCACGCCAGCCGCCGCTGTGGCGCGACAGGCGCGACCAGTCCAGGCCCAGCACGGCCAGCAAGTCTTCCGGCAAATGATGGGGCGCTGCGCTGGTGCCAGACACCGGCCGCAATTCCAGTTCGGCCGACACATTCTTCACGCGCGAAACGCGCATGGTCAGCGCCACGCCGGCCACCTGCGTCTGCGCCTGCAGCAGCGTCAACACGGGTTCGGTCTTGTCGCGCGCGGCGGGCAACAGCTTGTGGCCTAGCGCGATGCGGCATCCGGCGACGTCTTGCCACTGACGCGCAGGGGGCACGGTGTCGATCCAGGCCAGCAGGCTGGCCAGCGGGGCACCTTCGGCTTGCAGCGTGGCGCTGGTGTCGGCTTCAAGAGGGTCTTGGGCGCAAAGACGACGAAGCAGGCTGGGCTGAGCCGCGTCGCTGGCGTCCAACAGCAGCAGCTCGCGCACTCCGGGCATGTCGCCCGCTGCGTCATGCGCCTGCGGGCGGAAGACCAGCTGGCGCGCGAGCCGGTCGCTGGCGGTCAGGTCCACACGGCGGCCGGCGCGGCTGAAGGGCTCTGCCAGGCGCAGGATTTCGTGGTGCGTCAGCGGCGGCGGGCCGGGGCGAGTCGGCTGCGGCACGGCAACTCTCGCAGGGATGCGTTCAGCACGTAGCATGACCCGATGATGCCGGCACTGACGACGACACGCTGAAGACAGGTTCGCCGCCCTGGCTGAAGAACACGCCGTTGGCAGGGAGCGCGCCTTCAGTACCGATGTCGAAGCGAAGGTGCGCAACTGCTGCGTGTCAACCCTGTGCTCACAACGCAGTTTTTGAGAAATCCATGGAAGTAGCCGCCCGCAAGTTGGGGAACTCACAGGACATGCTGATTCCGAAGCCCATCCTGGCTCAGGCAGGGCCGGAAGTCTCGGCAGACCTGCAAGTGCCAGACGGTGGCCGCAATTTGCGAACGCGGGTAACGATGATCTGACCTGGTGATGAAAACTGGCCAAGTCGTTGTTCATGCGGCGCGGCTGTGCCTTCGCACGGGATTTCGTGGCTGGCGACGATCCAGGCTCGATGGGTGTCGGCGCAGGTGCTGGACAGCACCCGCCGCACATAGGCCAGCGACTCTGCATCCAACGCGTTGAGAGGCTCATCGAGCAGTACAGCCGCTGTGCCGGCCACGAGTGCTGCCGTCAGCCAAACCTTGCGCTGGGTACCGGTAGACAGCGCCTGAATCGGCATAGTCATCTGGCCGAGCAGGCCCAAACCTTCAAGATGAGCAGGCAAAGCCGAGGCATCGAAGCTCGGATACAGGCCGCTCAGAAAACCGAAGTATTCGGCGGGCCGCAGATGGCCGAACGGCGTTTCACCCGGGCCGCACCAGAAAACCTGGCGCCTGTATTGCAGCGGCTGTCGACTCGCATCGATGCCAGTCACGCAGGGGCTGCCGCCAGCTGGATCCAGCACGCCGCCCAGCAGCTTGAGCAGGGTGGACTTGCCGCTGCCATTGGCACCGCGAAGCCATGTCAGGCCCGCCCCGAAGGCGAAGGACTCGCCGTTGAAGACATGTAGTCCTCGATAGGAAAAAAATAGTGGCCCGGTGAGCAGAATAGGGCCGGTGGTGGGTGAGGTGGGCGTGTTCACACGACGGCCTCGCTGGCCAAAGCCACGGCCAGCGCCACCGAAAAAAGCCAACGCGCAATCTTGTTTGCGGGCTCTTGTGTCGATGACCTCGCTTCGACCAGACAGGCCACGCAGCAGACGAAGACGAAGCAGAAGAATACGCGCGGGCGCAGGTCGAGCCAAGTCGACACCGCGAGCAGCGCGACGACGCCAACCAGTACGGGCACCAGCGACAGGCTGTCTCGTGCCCATGCCAGCGCCGGCGCAGACAAGGGCAGGCTGCGGCACTGCGCGAGCAATGGCTCGAATTCGTGCCGCGCCAGCGCGTTGACGCGAGAAACGACCGCCAGCGAGAGCAGGGCAAAGCCCGCCATCCACCAGGCGGCTTCTGCGCTCCGCAAGCCAGCGACCACAGCCAACACCACGAGGCCCGTTCCACCGGCTGCGATGGCGCGCAGCGCTCGCGGCGAAACGCCATGGCACAGCGCAGAAACAAAGAGCCCGACGACCTGCGGCCGGGGAATGGCGATTTCTGAAGCCACAGCGCCAGCGCGGCGTGGACGCCGGTCTGCAGCGATACCGCATGCCGCCCCGTGCCGAAGCCATTGCAGGCCAGCCATCACGGCGGCTATCGAGGCCGCCAGGCACGACAACAAGGCAAGCAGTGCCGCGCTCTTGTGCGGCCGCAGCCAGTCCGCATCTTCGACGAAGAGCACCGCGGCCCCGGCGGCCAGCAGAAGAGCCAGCGGCGCCAGCGCGACGACGACCACTTCCGCATCAGACGCGAGCATCTGCCACCTTGGAATCGGCAAAGCCCGCTCGGCTTGGGCCCATGCTGTCGGCCACAGCAACTGTCGGGCGAACCAGAGCATCAGGGCCGCGCCACCCACGTAAGCCAGCAGAACGGGCCCGATCCAGACCGGGTGGGCCAGAGACCAGAACAACGGCAGCACCGACCCGGCCGCCAAGGCCGGTGCGCCGACACCTGCCAGACCGGCCCCCACCGCCAGGTACGCAATCCACTTGCGAGCGAAAGCGCGCAGTGCAGCGAGACAGTAACGCCGCCGTACCGCGCGGTAGTCCAGGGGGCTGCAACAGCCGGATGCCAGGGGCGGCGCGCTCATGTGCAACGCATGTTATCGACGCACGGCGCACAAAGTCACGGCCTTCGCATGCGGATGAGGAATTCCGCTGCTGGGCACCCCATTGCAGGGCCGATTCAGGGCCTACCCTGAACGACACTCCAGCCACCCATTCGACCCCCAGCCATTGCAAGAAAGCCGAAGACATGAAGACGCTCCTCATCGCTGCCGCTCTGGCCCTGCCCCTGATCGCCTCTGCGCAGAATCTGCTGTCCAACGGCAGCTTCGAGCCGGGCCTGAGCAACTGGACGACGACCACCACTGCCGGCAGCGTTTATCCGGTGAGCACCATCATTTACGGCGCCTTGCCGGGTGCGTTCGGTGAAATCGTGCAGGCCGACAACAGCATCAGCCAAAGCCCCAACGCCGTGGGTACGCAAGCCGCTTACTTCGTTGATGACATGGCTGTGCAGACGCTGAGCCAGTCGTTCACCATCACCATGCCGGGCAACTACAACCTGGGCTACTCGTTCTACCTGCCGACCAACGGCGCGGCCAATGCAGGCGATGCCACCCTGGCGGTGAACTTCGGCGGCACATCGACCGCTGCACTGCTGAGCAGCTTGCCGGTAGCCACATGGACCAGCGTCAACAGCACCTACACCTTCGCTGCCGGAACCTACGACTTCAGCTTCAGCTTCACCACCACGGGCGGCGTCTCCAAAGACCTGGGCCTGGACCGCGTTTACGTCACTGCCGTGCCTGAGCCCGGCACTTCGGCCTTGCTGTTGGCTGGCCTGGCTGCCATGGGCTTGATGGCTGCACGTCGTCGTCAGAGCTGAAAAACTAGGCGCCCGACCGATACACGCGCCCTGGCTTGCCAGGGCGTTTTGCTTTGCGGCTCGCCCCGCTGTGGATTTCGCGCACCGCCGCTTATGCTTGGTTGATCCAAGCCCAGTTGCCGCCCCCATGAGCCAGCCCACCGTTCACCACATCATGCACCCGCTGGTGCAGCACAAGCTCACGCTGATGCGCCAGAAGGACCGCAGCACCAGCAACTTCCGCCGCCTGCTGCACGAGATCAGCATGTTGATGGCCTATGAGGTGACGCGCGACATGCCCACGCAGCTGATCGAGATCGAGACGCCGCTGGAAACCATGCAGGCACCGGTGATCGACGGCAAGAAGACGGTGTTCGTGGTCATCATGCGCGCCGGCAACGGGTTCCTGGACGGCATGCTGGAAGTGGTGCCCGGTGCGCGCGTGGGCCATGTCGGCCTGTACCGTGACCCCAAGAGCCTGGTGGCTGTGGAGTACTACTTCAAGATGCCGCAGGACATGCATGAGCGCGACGCGATCGTGCTGGACCCGATGCTGGCCACCGGCAATTCAGCGGTAGCCGCCGTGGAACGGCTGAAAGAGACCCGGCCGAAATCGATCCGCTTCGTTTGTCTGCTGGCAGCACCCGAAGGCCTGAAGAATTTCCACCAGGCCCACCCGGATGTACCCGTGTACACCGCCGCCATCGACCGCCAACTCAACGACCACGGCTACATCGTGCCAGGGCTGGGCGACGCCGGCGACCGGCTGTTCGGCACCAAATAGCACGCACGGCCGGACGCATCACCTGGCCCGGGCATCCGAACGGGGCAGATCCGCGTACAAGGCCGTACTCTCATTTCCAGCAGCGATCCCTATGCGCCTTCACACCCTGGCCAGCGCCGCGCTGGCTGCCTGCACCGGCACCGCCGCCCTGGCCAACCACGGCGGGCCCGTCACCGGCGCGCCGCAGACCGTCATCATCCAGGGCCATTACGACAACGCCGTGGGCACGCAAGATGCTGCATCAGCGGGCACCATCCGCCGTGAACTGCTGCAAAGCCGCCCGGCCCAGCGCCCGGGCGAGGTGCTGGAATTCGTGCCCGGGGTCATCGTCACCCAGCACAGTGGCGACGGCAAAGCCAACCAGTATTTCCTGCGCGGTTTCAACCTCGACCACGGCACCGACTTCGCCACCCGCATCAACGGCATGCCGGTGAACATGCCCACGCATGGCCATGGCCAGGGCTACAGCGACATGAATTTCCTGCTGCCCGAACTGGTGGACCGCATCGAATACCGCAAAGGGCCGTATTACGCCGCCGTGGGCGACTTTGCTGCCGCCGGCTCGGCCGACATCAGTTACCTGAACACCCTGCCCGCACCGTTTGCGCAGCTGACCCTGGGCGCCGACGGCTACCGCCGTGGCGTGGTGGGCGGTGCCGTCACCTCGGCAGCCGGCATCACGACGATGGCCGCTGTCGAGGCCTTTGCCACCGACGGCCCCTGGACAGTGCCCGAAGGCGTGCGCAAGCTCAACGGCGTGTTCATGCTCAGCGGCGGCACGCGCGCCCAAGGCTGGCACGTCACCGCCATGGGCTACCGCTCGCGCTGGGTGGCCACCGACCAGGTGCCGCAGCGCCTGATCGACGCCGGGCAGTACGACGGCCGCCCCTTCGGCCGCTTCGACAGCCTGGACCCGACCACGGGCGGTGAAAGCCACCGCAGCAGCCTGTCGGCCGACTGGCACAACGACGGCCCGGCCGGG
Organism: Burkholderiales bacterium; assembly: GCA_038209585.1. Lineage (GTDB taxonomy): Bacteria > Pseudomonadota > Gammaproteobacteria > Burkholderiales > Burkholderiaceae_C > Rubrivivax. The sequence goes on along the minus strand of JBBQXN010000031.1, from coordinate 18,433 downwards.
CGCACGCAGCTATCTGCCTACGCCATCCGCTACGACCTGGATCTGAATTCCAACTTCAGCTATGCGCTGGAGCGCCCCGACGACGGCGACCAGTTCAAGCAAACCGACAAACGCACGGTGTACGGCGTGGATGCAGAGCACATCGTCAACCACGACCTGGGCGCCTTACCGGCGCGCACCGTGGCCGGCGTGCAACTGCGCCACGACCGCATCCGGGTGGGCCTGTACGACAGCGTGGCGCGCCAGATCACGGCCACTGTGCGCGAAGACGACGTACGCCAGACCCAGCTGGGCCTGTTCGCACAAACGTCGGTGGAAATCACGCCCGAACTGCGCGCCGTGCTGGGCCTGCGCGCCGACCGCTTTCAGGCACGCGTGAACGCGCTGTCGCTGCCGGAAAACGGCGGCCGCGCCACGGACAATCAGATTTCACCCAAGCTCACCGTGGTGTATGCGGTCACACCCAAGACCGAGGTCTTCTTCAACACGGGGCGCGGCTTTCACAGCAACGACGCCCGCGGCACGACGGCGCGCATCGACCCGAAGACCGGCGACCCGGTGGACCCGGTGCCGGCCCTGGTGCCGCTGACAGGGGCTGAAGTGGGCCTGCGCACCGAAGCCATTCCGAAACTGCAAAGCTCGGTCTCTTTCTGGGGTTTGCGCTCGGCTTCAGAGCTGGTCTACATCGGCGACGCCGGGGCCACCGAAGCCAGCCTGGGCAGCCGCCGCCGTGGCGTGGAATTCAGCAACCGCTGGCAGCCCGTGCCCTGGTTCCTGTTCGACGCCGACATCGCCTTCAGCCATGCGCGGTTGAACGACGGCAGCCGCATCCCGAATGCCGTGGACCGCGTGGCCAGCCTGGCCGGAACGCTGAAAAACCTCGACGGCTGGACCGGGAGCCTGCAGTGGCGCTATCTGGGCAGCGGCGCGCTGGCTGAAGACAACAGCGTGCGCTCGAACCCGGCATCCACCTTCAACCTGCGCGTGACGCGCGCGCTGGGCCCGAAGGTGGCGTTGACGCTGGACGTCTTCAACCTCTTCGACCGCCCGGTCAACGACATCCAGTATTTCTACGAATCGCAACTGCCCGGCGAAACCGCACCCGTGGCCGACCGCCATGTGCACCCGGCTGAGCCGCGCAACCTGCGCCTGACCTTGCAGGCCAGCTTCTGATGCGCGCTGCACACAAGGGCCGGCTGGCTGGCATGGCGATAGCTGCAGCGGTGTGCCTGGTAGGGCCCGCACTGGCGCACGACAGCTGGTTCGCGCCGCTGCCCCCCACCGATCGGGGTGAAGCCGTGTTCGCCCTGGGCACCGGCGACCGGTTCCCGCTGCAGGAAACCATCATCCCGTGGCAGCAACTGGCGCAGACAGGCTGCCGCAGCCCGAGCTTGCGCGCCACACCCATGCGCTGGGTCGCAGACCGGCCCACAGCGCTGATCTTGCGCGCTGCGCGGCCAGCGTCCGCTACCGCAGCGCAAACCTGCTGGGCCCAGCTCAAGCCCATCGCCATCGAGATCGACGACGCGACGGTAGAGGTCTACCTCAAAGAAGTGAACGCCTTGCCCGCCGTGCGCCAGCGTTGGGAAGCCCTGCGTGCCCGCGGCGTGCGCTGGCAAGAGAGTTACACCAAACACGCCCGTGTGGAACTGGAAGCCGCCGACGGCAGCCCGGCCGAAGATGCTGCCAACGCCGCCATCGAAGGCCTGGGCCTGGACCTGCGCATCGACAGCCCGCGTCCGCTGCGCGCAGGCGACACCCTGCGCGCACAGCTGTTGCGCGACGGCCAGCCGCTGGCCGGCATGCCGGTGGAACTGCGCAGCGACCTGAGCCCCATCGGCTTTTGGCGCCAGACTGACGCCGATGGCCGGCTGCAGATCACCGTGCCCCTGGCCGCGCGCTGGCTGCTGCGCAGTGTGGATCTGCAGCCTGCTGCCAACCAGCCTGACGCCTGGGACAGTCGTTTCGTGACGCTGAGTTTCGAGGTAATACCCAAACGCTGATCCTCACAAGAAAAGGCCCGCCAGGCTTTGCAACCTGGCGGGCCTTTCTGCATTCCGGCCTGGCGTGCGTGCCAGGCTTCAGTTCACCGGCAAAGGCAGTGCTGTCTCACTGGTGGGCGGCACCACGGCATTGACTTCCAGCGGCGTGTCGCGGTCAGACAGCACCAGCGAGCCCACATAGGTGAAGTAAGCCGTGATGCTGGCCCAGGCGCTGGGGGGTACGGCGCCTGTGGGTGGTGCAGGTGGTGCAGGTGACACGGGCGGGTCCAGGGGGCCGTCGTTCCCACTGCCACCACAGGCTGCCAGAAGACCGGCCGTCAAGATGGCCAGGAGGTAGGTCTTGCGCTTGTTCATCCGTGTCTCCTTCACCGGCTGCCAGGCAGCGGCGTGTTCAGGTACGGGAAGCCCGGCAGAAGCGGCACCACGGCCTGGTCAACAGCGTCGTGCAGCTTGAAGCTGGTGGCACCCAGCGGCACTTTCGACGGGTTGCACTCCGTGCCGAAGCCCAGCGCGTTGGTGGTGCCGTTGGCCATGCACAGGCCACCCATCACGGCGACCAGGGAGATGTCCACGACGTCGTCTTTCGGGCGACGGCCGTTCGGGTAGCCGGCGTTGTCTGCACCCCCGGCGAGGATGTTGCCGACGATGCCCAGGCGGTTCTGCATCGCGAAGGGCACCGGTGCAATCGCCGTGTTCAGGCGCAGCATTTCTGAAGGAACACCGTTGGCCGGCTTGTTGACGCCAGAGATGCCCGTCAGGAACGTGGTCACCAGGTCACTGCGCGGGAAGTTGGTGGGCGCACTGCCGGGCAGGGGCAAGGCGATTTCCAGCAGTGCCGGCAGCGTCGGGTTGGTCACGTAGTCGATGAACTGGCCGTCGCCTGCGGGGCTGGACGCATTGAACTTGTCCTTGTCTTTCAGGCCGATGACCACTTCGTTGACCAAGGGCATGCCCAGGCGCGACACCTGAACCCAGGCGCCGCCTGGCTTGGCACCCGTCTGGTGGCCGGAAGGCGGCGACGGGTTGAGCAGGCGGGCCTGGCGCAGGCTGGCGGTGGTCCAGCCACCGATCACGGTTTCGGTGCCGGCCACCAGGCAGCTGCGGTGTACTTCCAGCGCCAGCGAGCTGATGTTCTTGTCGCCCAGGGGGTTGGGCACGGCGCCAATTTTGGCCGGGTCGGTGATGACGGCCACGGGCGCGTTCACCAGGTCGAAGATGGTGCCCAGGTTGACGGCAAAGCTTTCCTGGCGCTGGCCCACGAACACCTTGGCCGGGATGGCGCAGCCGGGAATGGCAACGGTGTAGATGTGCTTGGCTGCATAGGCCGCGTAGTCGGGGATGGTCTTGGTGCCGATGTTGTCGACCGGCTTGTCGAACACCGCAGCGCCGGTGTTGGCGTTGGTCACGGCGGTGGCTGTGCCGGTGCGGCGATCGCCGCGCACCATCGTCACGCTGAAGGTCTCGGCCAGGTTCAGGTTGGCGTCACGCACGTTGGCTACACCGCCCGCTTGAATCAAGGGGATGGCCACGTTCTTGCCACCCACCGGCAAAGTCACGCCCGCGCCGCCGTTGGCCAGCGTGTTGCTGAAGCGGAACTGGAAGGTGATGTCTTCCTTGGCGTCGCCGTTGTTGTCGAGGTGGATTTCGTACAGCGCATTCGGATCCAGGCTGAAGTAGTTGGGGCCGCCATAGGCGTCCTGCAGGGGCTGGTAGTTGGCGATCAGCGTGACGTAGTCGCTGCGGCCTGGCTCGTAGCTGCGGAACATGAAGAAATCAGTGCCGTCGACTTTAGGGCTGGTGGTGATGGAAGGGGCTTCACGGTGGCTGGAAGCGCCTGCGCCTGCGGCGCAAGCCAGCAGCACGGCGGCCAGCACGGGGGTGGCTAAGAAACGGTTCTTGGTCATGGCATCTCCTGTAAGGGCGTCAACACAAAGCGGGGTGACTGGGGCTCATACGCGGCTTGGCCGGGTATGGATGCAGTGGCGGATGTATGGGCGGACGCGTGCGCGGATTTATGCGCGGATGCATGCGCGCATGCACAGACAGGCTGCGGGGAACCCGCCCGCCCTGCCATACCGGGCCGCCAGACGGATCACCACGATGATTTCCAGCTCGCCACCGAGGTTCGGGCCGTGTTCCAGGTCGCTCCAAGCCCGCTGGAGCAGCCAAGCCCAGCCGAACCGCACCGAACCGCTCCGCTCCGGGACACGGTGCGGTGCGCACAGGGCGCCCCGCGCTCGAACATCAACGACCACTTCGGTGGCAATTTCTGCAGCGTCAGCCTGCGGGGGGCGGAACCAGCGCCTTGGTCGAGGGCGAACTCAATCTGGCGCTTGCCGGCACGGCCAGCTACGGCCTGTTCAACTTCGCGGGCACGGGCAACCGCTACTCGCACCACCGACCCGACCGGATTCAACACGCTCCCGTGCCTGGCGCTGCATCCAAAGTTGACAGCGCGGATCTTGACAGCGTAAATCCGAACGTGACCGAACCGGTGGCGCCATTTAAGAGCGCACACGCAGGAGGTCCGGGTTGGAGCTTGCATGGCCGTTCTGAACTTCCACTTTGTGGCCAGCAGAGCCAGCTGCTGGGCCGGACGCCCGCTTTCGTGGCCGCTGGCCCAGGAACTGGTGGACTCGCACAGCAGGGCCACGGGCCTGGCGGCCGGGTTTGGCCTTGTTCATTGCGCCATGCCAGACGGCTGAAAGTGCTCAAGCTTTGGCCCAGCCTGCCGAAACAGAAAAATGGGCTTTTGGCTTCACCCCAGCCGCCGTCGGCAGTAGCAATCCGTTCGTCACATGTCTGATGCCGCACATGAAACAGGCGAACTGTCCGAGTTGGACAGAAGCACGCCTGCCGGCTTGTTGCTCGCCCAGGCTGAAATGCAGCGTGAGCAGGGCGCCTTTGCCGATGCCCTGGAGCTGGCTTTGCAAGCAGAAGAGGGCGCGCAAGCCAACGGTGAGGGTCGGCTGCTGGCCGAGTGCGCCAGGTTGGTCACGCTGATGCACGCCAGGCTGAGAAATCAGGAAACCGCCGTGCGAGCGGGCCGCCGTGCTTTGCTGCTGCAAAAGCAGGTCGGCGCAGTACGGGCTGAGACAGAAACGTTGACAGTCTTGGCTCTGGCCTGCACTTCCTTGGGCATGTATGGCGACGCGTTGCGCTACATCTATGACGCCATCACAGCTGCCCAGCGGCTGCAGGACGACAGCTTGCTGTGTTGGGCACTGAACCGCGCGGGTTGTATTCATGGCGATATGACCGATTACGAGCAGAGCATGCGTTCCTTTGCCTGCTCCTTGGAGTTGGCTCGCGAGCTCGGTAAGTTTGAGGAACTCTTCGCTGCCCTGCATAACCAGGCCCGGGTGCAGGCGCACTGGTCAGAGTTTTTGCTTCAGCGCGGCGATGCAGATCGTGCAACGCTCACCGGGCAGGGGTCGGTACAGAGCTACTTGGCGACTGTCGATCTGTCGAGGCAGGGGCAAAAGCCAGGCTTTGAAGTCATGGCGTCGTACAAGCTGGTGATTGAGCAGATCAAACTGGGGCAGATCTCTGCGGCCGCGGCTACCGTGGCGCGCTGCAAAGAGCTGTTGCAGGACAGCCGGCTGCAGTGGCTGAGTTTTGATGTCGCGTTGAGCGAAATCGAGCTGCTGCTGGCTCAAGGCGATGCGCACGCGGCACTGCGCACGGTGCAGCCTCTTATCGGCGGTGAGCCTTGGAGGGTGCGCCAGACTGAGTCTTCGCAAGCGGATAGCCTGGCCTCTCGTTGCTACGAGCAGGCAGGGCAACCCACTCAAGCACTGCACCATCTCAAGCTGGTGTTGGCGCAAGAGCGCCAAAGCCTCCGGGCACAGGCAGATGCGCAAACACGGTTGCTGGCAGAGCAGTTGGCGCTGGGCCAGGCGCACGACGAAGCTGCCCGCGCGCGCAGCAACCTGCAGCGCCAAGTGGGCATAGCGGCCGGCTTGATGCAAGAAAGGCAGGCGCTGGAATTACGCGCTGCTTCGCTGCAGCAGCAGGCACACAAGGATGCATTGACCGGCTTGGCCAACCGGCGGGTGGTCGACGAAGCCTTGCCGCGCTTGCTGGCCGCAGGCCCTACCGGCGAATGCCCACCGCTGTGCGTGGTGATGCTGGACGTTGACCACTTCAAGCATGTCAACGACCGGTTTGGCCACGCAGTGGGCGATCAGGTACTGCAAAGGTTGGCCGAGGTGTTGAAAGCCTGCACCCGCGATGTTGATGTGGCGGCCCGCTGGGGCGGTGAAGAGTTCATGCTGCTGTCGGCCAACACGCCAGCAAATGCGATAGCGCCCATGTGCGAGCGCTTGCGTGCAATGGTGCAAGACCAGAACTGGGACAGCATCAGGCCAGGTCTGGCAATCACCATCAGCGTGGGGTACGGCATGGCGGCGACCGCCGAAGACCCCACCAGCCTCATCAGCCGTGTCGACGAAGCGCTGTATTCGGCCAAGACTGCTGGCCGCAACCGGGTCGTGGCGGCCCAAGCAGCGTCTGCTGCAGTCTTCAATTCGATCAAAGCCCCTGCTGCGAGCCCATCGACTGCCTGAATATGGGCCGAAGTGCTGACTACCCTGTGGCAGGGACCAAGGGACCAAGGGGCTAAGGGACTAAGGAACCAAGGGGCTCGAATAGGGATCGGCAAAACCCAATTTCGCCATGATCTGCGTTTCCAGTCCTTCCATCGCCTGGGCCTGCGCTTCGCTGTCTTCGTGGTCGTAGCCTTGCGCGTGCAAGGTGCCGTGTACCAGCAGATGCGCGTAGTGCGCATCGATCGTCAGGCCCAGCGCGGCGGCCTCCGCCTCGACCACGGGTGCACAGATCACCAGGTCGGCCAGCACCACGGGCGCTTGCGCGTAGTCGAAGGTCAGCACGTTGGTGGCATAGGCCTTGCCGCGATAGCTGCTGTTCAACGACTCGCCCTCCTCAGCGCCGACGATGCGCACCGTGATCTCGGCCGGCGCCTGCAGCGCCGCGCGCACCCAGCGCTGCACGCGGTGGCGGGGCAGCAGCAGGCGGTGGCGGGGGTCGGCGAACTGCAGTGAAAGCTGCAGCGGCGGCTGCATGGACAGCGCCTTTCTCAACGCCCGGTTTCCCTGCCCGGCCCCATCCCCGGCCCCGGCCGCACCCGGTCGTAGGCCTGCACGATGCGCGCCACCAGCGGATGGCGCACAACATCTTGCGCGCCAAAGTGCGTGAAGGCAATGCCGTCCACGCGCCTCAGGATGTCCTGGGCATCCACCAGCCCGCTGGGCTGATCAGGGGGCAGGTCCACCTGGCTGGTGTCGCCCGTGACCACGCATTTGCTGCCAAAGCCGATGCGCGTGAGGAACATCTTCATCTGTTCCCGCGTGGTGTTCTGCGCTTCGTCCAGGATGACGAAAGCGTGGCTGAGCGTGCGCCCGCGCATGAAGGCCAGCGGGGCGATCTCGATCTGCTGCTTCTCGAACGCCTTGGTCACGCGATCGAAGCCCATCAGGTCGTGCAGCGCGTCGTACAACGGGCGCAGATACGGGTCGACCTTCTGCGCCAGGTCGCCCGGCAAAAAGCCCAGCCGTTCGCCGGCTTCCACCGCCGGGCGCGTCAGCACGATGCGCTGCACGCCTTGGCGTTCCAGCGCATCGACAGCACAAGCCACCGCCAGAAAGGTCTTGCCCGTGCCGGCCGGGCCGATGCCGAAGGTGATGTCGTGGCGCAGGATCTGGTTCAGATACTGCGTCTGGTTGGGGGTGCGCCCCACCAGGTCGGTATGGCGCGTGTGCAGCACCACGGGCGCGTCATCGGCCTGCGCTGGTGGATTGCTGGCCTGCTTCAAAGCCAGCTGCAGGTGGCGCTCACCGATGGGCGCCTGTGCCCGCTCGTACAGGCTGTCCAGCAGCACCGCCGCTCGCTCGACATCGTCGCGCGCGCCTTCGATGCGAAAACTGCCTTCGCGCCGCGCCAGCGTGACATGCAATGCGGCTTCGATGCTGCGCAAGTTGGAATCCACAGGCCCGCACAGGTGCGCTAGCCGGCGGTTGTTGACGGGTTCTAGTTCGTGGCGTCGAATCACAGGTGGCAGCGCTCCCATTGGGATTGGGCGCGAACCATTTGCGCGCCATGCTGTGCATTCTGGCAGGGCGGCCGCAGTCGGCCAGTGTTGCAGCGGGCAGAATCAGCCGCGCGATGTTGTTGACCCTGAAGCTGCTCCTGAAACAGAAACTGGCTCGCGCCTGCTGGCTGCTGGCTTGGTCGGTTTTGGCAGCTTTGGGCCTGACGGTCCAGGCGCAAGCACAAACGTTGACGATCACGGCCGCGCTCACCACCCCTGGCACGGAAGAAGGCTTTCCCGCCCAAGGCGCCACGCAGGCCGTGAGCCTGCCCGACGAGTGGGCCAGTTCACGCCCGGGGTTCAGCGGGTCGCTGTGGTATCGCGTCACGTTCACACCCCCAGGCAACCTGGCCGGTGGTGAACTGCTGGCGCTGTACATCGAACATGCGTGCAGCAATTACCGCGTGCTGCTGAACGGCCAGGAAATTGCCAGCGGCGGGCGCATGACGCCACCGCTCACGCACAACTGCAATCACCCGCAACTCATCACCCTGCCCGGCGCGCTGCTGCAGGCCGAGGCCAGCACGCTGGACATCCAGGTGGCCGGCCACCCGCTGGCAGAAGTGGGCTCACGCCAGCGCGCCGGCGGCTTGTCGGCCCTGGTCATCGGCCCGCAAAGCGAACTGGCAGCGCGCTTTGATCAACGCACCGCCCTGCAGGTCACAGCGCCGCAGGCCGTGGGCGCCACGCTGTTGCTGATGGGCGGCTTCATGTTCGTACTGGGCTTCATCAACCGCCAGGAAAGCCACCTGGCCTACTTCGGCGCGCTGTCGCTGGGCTGGGCACTGCTGGACTTGCGTTTGTGGCTGCGCGCGCTGCCCTTGTCGCATTCGACGGCCGAATTCCTGCTCGTGACTTTGCTGGGCTTCATCGCCTGGGTGTCGGTGCAATTTCTGCTGCGCTATGGCGGCGTGCGTCTGCGCACGGTGGACAGGGCCTTGCCGGTGCAGGCCGTGCTGTTGCCACTGACGCTGCTGATGGCCGGCCCGGAGAACCTGCGCCAGGTGGCCACCGTCTGGTATGCGGTGCTGCTGGCAGAAGTGGTGGTGGCATCAGCCTGGTACCTGTGGCGCGAAAGGCCCAGGCGTTCTTTCTGGCTCATGGCGCCGCTGCTCGTGGCCTTCGCGGTGGCCGGCGTGATTGAACTGGTGGCGCAAAGCACTGGCCAGCGGCCGCTGGCAGCGCACATCGCCTCGCTCATCGCGCCTGTGCTCTTTGTCATCGTCGGGCTGCGCTTGGTGCAGCAGCAAGGCCGCGCCCGGCAGACCATCGAGCAAGACAAGGTCTTGCTGGAACAGCGCGTGGCCGAAGCCGCCGCAGAAATAGAGAAGAACTACGAACAACTGAGCGAGCTGCGTGTGGAGCAGGTGACAGAACGCGAACGCAAGCGCATCGCCGCCGATCTGCACGACGATCTGGGCGCCAAGCTCCTGACCATCGTGCACACCAGCGACAACGAACGCATCAGCACGCTGGCGCGCGAAGCGCTGGAAGAAATGCGCCTGTCGGTGCGCGGCTTGACGGGCAAGGCCGTGCGGCTGGGCGATGCCCTGGGCGACTGGCGCGCCGAAGTCGTGTCAAGGCTCAATCAAGCAGGCATCGAAGGCGAATGGAACGCACCCGAAGACCTGCCGCAGCGCCTGTCTGCGCGCGCCTATGTGCAAACCACGCGCATCCTGCGTGAAGCCACCAGCAACATCATCAAGCACAGCCACGCCACCATGTGCACGATGAAATTCAGCATCACCGACGGCGACCTGCTTTTCGTCGTGCAGGACAACGGCCGCGGCATCGCGCCTGAAACCGAAGGCCGGCTGGACCGCGGCCACGGGCTGGCCAGCATGAAAAACCGCGCCAAGCAATTGCAGGGGCAGTGCCTGGTGGAATCCAGCCCCGGCTACGGAACCGTGATACGCCTCACGGTTCCGCTGGACCGTGCGACCGAGGCCTCCTGAACACCGGGCCCGCACCGATAACATGCTCAGTGCCTCAACTGGATACCCCGCATGAAAACCATATTGCTGCTTGAAGACCTGCCCGAGATCAGGGTATGGATGCGCAAGCTCGTGCTGCAGGTGTTTCCTGGCGCGCATTTGTCTGAAAGTGCACGCGTGGGCGACGCCATCGAACTGGTGTCGGCCGTGAAGTTCGACCTGGCCCTGATCGACCTGGGCCTGCCCGACGGCAGCGGCGTGGACGTGGTGAGCAAGCTGCGCGAAGTGCAGCCCGATGCGCAAAGCGTGGTGGTCAGCATCCATGACGACGACGAGCACTTGTTCCCTGCCTTGCAGGCCGGCGCTTTCGGATACATCCTGAAAGAGCAGCCGCGCGAACTGATCACCGAACAACTGCAGCGCATCAGCCAGGGCGAGCCCCCGCTGTCGCCCAGCATCGCGCGCCGCGTGATGGCCTACTTCAGCGCCAAAGCGAAGCCGCAGCCCAACAACGGGCACGCCATGCCCAACGTGAACCTGACCGACCGCGAAAGCGAAGTGCTGTTGCGCGTGGCCAAGGGCTACACCCTGCCCGAGATCGGCGTGCAACTGGGCCTGAGCCGGCACACCATTGCCGACTATGTGAAGCAGATCTACCGCAAGCTGAATGTGAGTTCGCGCGCTGAAGCCGCGCTGGAAGCGCAGCGCCTGGGCTTGTTCAGGTAGAACGCCACCGGGCGGTTGCGCTGCCGATGAACTCGGCCGGCCCGTCGGCCACGGGATCGTTCACGGAGCGTTCAACGCTCCTTGAACGCCTCCTGGCTCTTCATCATCGGGCGCAGCAAGAAGCCCAGCACCGAACGCTGCCCCGTGCGAATTTCCACCTGACCCAGCATGCCGGGCAGCACCGGCAGTTGCTTGCCGCTGCCTTGCAGCGTCGAGCCGTCTGCATGCACCAGGGCGCGGTACCAGGTGGCATCAGGTGTGGCGGCGCGGTCGGGGTCGCCCAGCGCGTCGGGGCTGATGGAATAGACGGTGCCTTTCAGCCCGCCGTAGACCGTGTATTCATACGCCGAGAGCTTGATCTCGACCTTCTGCCCCACGCGCACGAAGCCGATGTCTGCCGGCTTGATGCGCGCTTCCACCAGCACGCGCGGGCCCAGCGGCAAGATTTCCATCACCGATGCACCGGGCGACACCACGCCGCCCAAGGTATTGGCCTTGATCTGCTTGACCACGCCACGCACGGGCGACGTGAGCGTCGTGCGGCGCAGCATGTCGTCGCGCACCACCAGTTGTTCTTCCAGCAAGGCCAGTTCGGTACGCACGCGCACCAGTTCGCCTGAAGCATCCTGGCGGAACCGGTTGATGCGCTCTTGCGCCTGCAGGTTCAGGTCGTTGACCTGACGCCGCAGCCGCATCACTTCCACCTCGCTCATCAAGCCTTTGGCCGACATGGTTTCGGCCACGCTCAATTCACGCTGCAGCAAGCCCACGCTTCGCCGCGTGCTGGCCACGGCTTCGTCCACGCCGCGTTGCCTGGCCTCGAAGCTCTCGGTTTCGCCCTGAACGATGCCTTTGGCACGCAGCACTTCGGGCGGGAACAGCAGCGGTTTGCCGCTGGCTTCGGCCTGCAGCCGCGCCACCGCCGCCTGCAAAGAAACGCGCTTGGCCTGGCCTTCGGCTTGCTGCGCCTCGAAACGCGTGGGGTCCAGCACGGCCAACGGCTGGCCGCGTGCCACCTGCTGGCCTTCGCGCACCATCACCTGGCGCAGGATGCCGCCTTCCAAACTGGCGATCACCTGCTCTCTGCCGTCAGGCACCACACGGCCGCTGGCGCGCGTGACGATGTCCACCTTGGCCAGCGAGGCCCAGGCGATCGTCATCAACAACACCGCCAGCATCAGATAGACGGCGTACATCGCCGCCGGCGCGGGCTCGACCACATGGGCGCCACCCACTGCCGTGATGTAAGGCACATCGCTGCGGCGCAGTTCTGGCTGTTTTTCGGACACACGCGGCAATTTCATAGTGCCGCCTGCCTTTCCTGCGGCTGGGCCGACGGGTGCTGCAGCACATTGCTGGCTGGCGCCGCACCAGGGGCAGGCGCGCGCGCGCCGCTAGACAAGGCCGCCAGCACCTGCGCTTTCGGCCCGTCCATCACCAGCTTGCCGGCGACCACCACCACGATGCGGTCCACCAGTTCCAGCACGGCAGGGCGGTGCGTGACCATGATCAGCGTGCAGTCGCCGCAGGCGGTCTTCAACTGGCGCAGAAAGGCGGCTTCGCTTTGCGCGTCCATCGAACTCGTGGGCTCGTCCATCAGCAGCACCTGCGGCTTCATCACCAGGCAGCGCGCCAGCGCCACCAGCTGCCGCTGGCCGCCGGACAACAGCACGCCGGCTTCGCCCACCGGCAGCTCCCAGCCCTGCGGATGCGTGGTGACCAGCCGGTCCAGGCCCGTGAGCTTGGCCACTTCGGCCAGTCGACCGGCGTCAGCGCCCGGGCGGTCCAGCAGCACGTTTTCGCGCAGACTGCCGCTGAACAAGCGCGGCGCCTGGCTGACAAAGCCCACGCGGGCGCGGTAATCGGCCGGGTCGATCTGGCGCAGGTCCATGCCGTCGGCCTCGGCCATGCCTTCGCTGGGCAGGTACAGCCCGGCCAGCAAACGCAGGATGGTGCTCTTGCCAGAACCGATGCGGCCCAGCAGGGCCACGCGCTCACCCGGCGCGAAGCGCAGGTTGATGTTCTTCAGCACGCGCGGGCCGCCGCCAGGCGTGGCACTTTGCGCGCCGCTGCCGGCGATGGGCTGGCTGGGGTACGAGAAAGATGCGTCCACCAGCCCCAGCGCGCCGGTGAGATCACGGCGCGGCACGTAGGCGCGGCCGGGTTCGCGGTCTACCGGCTGCTGCATCACATGGTCCAGCGCGCGCATGGCCGCGCGTGCGCCCTGGTAGCGCGTGGCCAGTTGCACCACGCTGGCCAGCGGCGCCACGGCGCGGGTGGAAAACATCACCGCACCGATCAACGCGCCGGCAGTCAGCGTCTTGTCGGCGATGAGGAACACGCCCACCACCATCATCACCATGGTGATGAGCTGCTGCGACACGGCCGAGATGTTGGTCGTCCAGGCCGTGATCTTGCGCGAGCGCAGCATCGCCGCCGCAGCGGCTGCGGTGGCCGATTCATAGCGGCGCAGAAAGCGCCCCTGCGCACCGGCGGCTTTCAAATCTTCCAGCCCATCCACCGATTCCACCAGCACGCCGTGCAGGTCGGCCTGCTCGGCCTGGTGGCTGTTCATCGACCGCCTAAGACTGCCCTGGATCACCACGGCCATGCCAAGCAGCAGCGGAATGGCCAGCACCAGCACCCAGCCCAGCGGGCCGGCGATGACGAAGGTCATGGTGACGAAAAGCACGATGAACGGCAGGTCCGACAAGGCAGAGAGCGTGGCCGAAGCGAAGAATTCGCGCACTTGTTCCACCTGCGCCAGATGGTGGGCATAGGCGCCGGCCGATGCCGGGCGGTGTTCCATGCGGATGCCCAGCGTCTGGCGAAACAGCGTGGCACCGACGATGAGATCGGCCTTGCGCCCGGCCATGTCGATGAGATAAGCGCGCAACTGGCGCGCGATGAGGTCGAACACCAGCGCCAGCGCACTGCCCGTGGCCAAAGCGGCCAGCGTGACGAAGGCCTGGTGCGGGATGACCTTGTCGAAGATCACCGATGTGGCCAGCCCCGTCACCAGCATCAGCATGTTGGACAGCAAGGCCGCCAGCAGCGCGCCGCGGTAGTAGGGAATGAAGCGGCGCAGCGTGCCCCACAGCCAATGGCTGCCGGGGTCGCGCAGCGCACCGGCATCCTGGCCCTGGCCGGCCGCGGGTGCTGCCACCGGCGTGGCAACCAGGGCGATGCCGGTGTATTCCTGCAGCAGTTCGCTTTCAGCGGCCGTGCAGGCATGGTGCTGGCGGCCGGGCATGACGATGTCGTAGCGCCTGGGGTCAGCGGCATGGCGGGCCACGACGATGCACGCGTCGCCCTCTTTGAGCAACAGCACCGCCGGCAGCAGCAGGTGGTGCAGATCGGGCAACGCGCGCTGCACCAGGCCTGCGCTGTAGCCCGCTTCACGCAACGCGACCAGTGCCTGGTCCGGGCCCAGGCGGCCGGCCAGCGGCTGGCCTGCCAACAGGCTTTCAGGCGTGCGCTCCTTGCCGTGGTGGCGCGTGAGCCAGCTGATGGCGTGGGCCAGCGCGTCGTTGTCGATGTCCCAGTCTGAAGGGGACTCTGCAGCAGCGTCCGGGGCGGCCTGCAGCGTCATGCTGAAGGTTGGCCAGGATCAGTGAGGCGAGTGCGGGCCACCAGTTGCTCGAACGCGGTTTCAATGTCACGCACGATCTGCGGCACGTCGAACAGCGGGCTGCTGCGCGCGTGCTCGGCCAGGTATCTTTTGTAGGACGCAACGCGCGCTGGCGTGCGACCCAGCGTGATGGCCAGCTTTTCGTAATCAGTCAATGATTCAGTCACCAGATCCGGCAGGCCCACGGCATGCAGCAGGCTGCCTGCCATGCGGCTGATGTAGGTGCGCCCGCTCCGGGTGAGGATGGGCGTGCCCATCCACAGCGCGTCACTGGCCGTGGTGCCAGCGTTGTAGGGGAAGGTGTCCAGCACCAGGTCAGCCAAAGCGAAGCGCGCCAGGTAGTCGGCCGGGGGCACGCGGGGAGCGAACATCAGGCGCTCGCGCGCCACGCCCGCCGCGTCTGCTGCGGCCAGCATGTTGCTGCGCGCCGTGTCGTTGTCAGCCAGCAGCCACAGCACGCTGCCGGGCACGGCCTGCACGATGCGAAGCCAGGCGCCAAACATCTCTGCCGTGAACTTGTGGTTGTTGTTGAAGCTGCAGAAGACGAAGGCGTCTTCCGGCAAGCCGTACTGGCTGCGGGGCGGCGTGGGCGCCACGCTGCGCTGGCGGTCGCTGACCTGGTAACAGCGCGGCAGGTAGACCGGTTGTTCGGTGCAATAGGGCAGCAGCGCGGGCGGCATGACAAAGCGGTCGGCCAGGATCCAGTCCACGCCCGGCAGTGCGCTGGTGCCGGGCAGGCCCAGGTAACTCAGCTGCACCGGCGCGGCGCGGTGGCCCAGGATGGCGGGGCGCGCGCCGTTGGTCAGGCCTTGCAGATCTACCAGCACGTCGATGCCAGCTTGCGCGATCAGGCGTGCAGCGGTGAGGTCGTCCACGCCCGCCAGGCGCACATGCTGATCGACGGCTTTCAGGATGCGCTGGCGCTGCGGCTGGTTCGATTCCGCCGTCCAGTCGAAAGCCCAGATTTCGAAGCGGCTGCGGTCGTGCAGCTCGAACAGCTCGGCCGTGAGCAGGCCCACGGCGTGGGTGTGCAGGTCGCCGCTGAGATAGCCGATGCGGATGCGCGCATCCGTGCTGCGGTCGCGGGACGGCACTTGCGTGTGCAGGGGTGCAGCGGGCGGCAGCCGGGCCACGCGTTCGTGCACGAAACGCTGGGCAGAGAGCAACTGCAACGCGGGGTCGTCAGACAGACCCATCATCGCCAGCAGGGAAGTGCCCAGCAGGAACTGGCTGGGGGTCACATCGCCCACTGGCAGGTCGTGCGGCCACGCGCATTGCTTCTGGCGGATGTGGATGTAGTGCTGAACGACGTCGGGCTGACTCGACTTGAGCGTCAGGCTGCGCCGCATCAGCGCTTCGGCCTGCGGGTAGCGCTTGGCCGTTTCGAGCATGCGGGCACTGTTGTTCAGGGCGTGAAGATGGTGCTCTTGCGCGGCCGCGGGCTGGGCGTCGAAGACTTGCGTCCAGGTGGCCAGCGCAGCGTCTGTTTCGCCGCGGCGCTCTTGCAGATGGCCCAGATTCAGCAGTGCCGGCGCAAAGCCGGGGGCGAAGGCCAATGCCTGCAGGTAAGCCGCTTCAGCATGCGCTTCCTGGCCCAGCGCAGACAACACCGTACCCCAGTTGAAGCAGGCGACCTGGCGCAGCGGCGAGTCGCTGTGCGCGATCCATTGCGCATACAAGTCGGCCGCAGCCGCGCCCTGGCCAGCGGCCTGAAGTTGTCCGGCCTGGGACAACAGTTCAGGCAGGCTGAGCCTGGCTACGGGCAGCGAGATGGCGGGTTGGGAATCTGTCGGGGCGTTCATGCGGGTGCCGTACCAGGGCTTCTGGCTTCTGGGCTGTCGGGCTTTGTCCTGCATGCTAGGCAGCTGCCGGGCCGGCTTCAGCTGGAACAGCGGGCCAAAGCCAGGACTGATCGAGCGACCGCGCGGGCCTGCTGAGCTGGTGCGAAGCGCATGGCAAGATGGACCGCGCACCCTGCTGGAGAGAGCTATGTTCATTCATCACCGCCGAGCTCGACACTGTCTGTTGCTGATCGACCCCTGACGCCGGCGCAGGCCTCAGCGCAGACGCAGCAGCAAGCACCGCCTGCCGAAGCGTTCTTCGGCAACCCCAGCTTCCTGCACGCCACGTTGTCACCTTCGGGCACCCGTTTGGCCGTGACCACGGCCGCAGCAACGCGCCGCGTCGCGCTGGTCGTGTACGAACTGGGCGACACCATCACGCCCAGGGTGGTGGCCCAATTCAGCGATGCCGATGTGGTGCGCTTTGAGTGGGTGGGCGACGATCAACTGCTCTAACCTGTCTGACTTGTCGCTGGGCAGTGGCGAAGAGCGATTGATGCCTGGCCTGTTTGCTGTCAAAGCCACGGGCGGCGACCTGCGGACGCTGGTTTCACGCGGCGGGCGCATCGAGCCGCTCGACCGCCGGGGGCGCGAAGGCGGGCAGCAGGGAGAACAAACCGTGGGTCAGTACACCCAGGGTTTGACGTTCAGACCAACGTGCTGGGAATAGAAAATGGGCGACCTACCGGGGAGAAGAGCACCGCTGGCCATTGCCCGCCACGCGCATCGACTTCGCCCGCCGCATGGCAATCTTCCTGGCCCAGCACCTCAAGCCAGAAATCAAAGACTGAAGGCAAGCCACACCAAACCGCACGACATCGCGCCAAACCTCACCACAACCCTCGCGCGCCCGCAGGCGCCCCGCCCAGTTGAGCTGCACGGCGTAGCCGTGTCAGCGCGAACGCGGCGCATGAGACCGACACGCACAGAGCGCTGGCCTAATAGGATTTGTAGGGAAGGAATTTGCCGGACATCGTGATGCTCACCCTGTCACCAGCCGCATGGGCCTCGCGCTTCAAAT
Organism: Burkholderiales bacterium; assembly: GCA_038209585.1. GTDB lineage: Bacteria > Pseudomonadota > Gammaproteobacteria > Burkholderiales > Burkholderiaceae_C > Rubrivivax. Next base: position 1,168 of record JBBQXN010000031.1, on the reverse strand, counting down.
CCATTTTGAAGTCGATGGCCGACATGATGCCGTCGCCAAATTCTTCGTGAATCAGTTCCTTGAACGTGGTGCCATAAACACTTACCAGCTCATAGAAGCGATAGACCAGCGGGTCGGTAGGCACCGATGTGGGCAGGCTGCCTTTGTAGGGCACCACCATCAGCCACTTCTTCTCTTCAGCGCTCAGGCCGAAGATCTCTGCCACCACGCTGGCTTGCTCGTCGTTGAACTGCATCTGCCCCAGGCAGCCCGCCGTCACCCATTCTTTGCTCAGCCCCACCTTGGTGGCGATGTCGGCCCACTTCAGGCCCTGGCTGACTTTGGCAGTGATGATCTTCTCGGTAACGTCGATGCGGCTCATGCGATTCTCCTCAAGGGGATGGGTTCGACCACAGGGGGCCGGGGTTCAGGTTCAGATTCCAGACCTGGCTTGACGACCAGGGGCTGCGCTGGCGCACGGCCATGCGACAGGTCTTTGCTGCGCGCCACCAGAAAGTCGACCAGGTGGTTGCGGATGCGGTAGTACTGCGGGTCGTGGTGCAGCGTGGCGCGTTCTCTTTCGCGCGACATCGTGTTGCACACGATCTCGGCCACGCGCGCCTGCGGGCCGTTGCTCATCAAGAGAATGCGGTCGGCCAACAGGATGGCTTCATCCACGTCGTGCGTGATCATGAACACCGTCTGGTGCGTCTCGGCGCATATGCGCAGCAATTCGTCCTGGATGGTGCCGCGCGTCAATGCGTCCAGCGCACCGAAGGGCTCGTCCAGCAGCAGCATGCGCGGCTGGATGGCGAAGGCGCGCGCAATGCCCACGCGTTGCTTCATGCCGCCCGACAATTCACTCGGCTTCTTGTCGATGGCGCTGCTCAGGCCCACCAGCGCAACGTACTTCTGCACATGTTCTTCGACCTGCGCACGGCCCCAGTCGGGCCATTTGCTGCGCACCGCAAAGGCGATGTTCCGGCGCACGCTCAACCAGGGCATCAGCGCATGGCCCTGGAACACGACGCCGCGGTCCAGGCTGGGGCCTGCGACTTCGCGCTTGTCCATGAAGACATGGCCGGTGCTGGCACTTTCCAGTCCCGCCAGCACGTTCAGGATCGTCGTCTTGCCGCAGCCGCTGTGGCCGATGATGCAGACGAATTCGCCCTGGGCGATGCCGAAGTTG
>JBBQXN010000030.1:0-35479 GCA_038209585.1 Burkholderiales bacterium | reverse complement strand
TCACCCTGCACTACTCGATAGCGCAGATCGTCGAGTTTCACGCAGCGCTGGAAAAGATCCGCGAAGAAAACGGGCGCTGGAACAAGTCGATCGCGATGTTGAAGAGAGAACAAGAGGCGGCAGGCGGGATGCGAGTCCCCCAAAAGTCCCCCAGCAAGAAAAACGGCTTAGCAGCAGGAGCTTCTAAGCCGTTGATTTAAAACGAGAAATGGTGCGGCTGGCAGGAATCGAACCCACGACCCCTTGGTTCGTAGCCAAGTACTCTATCCAGCTGAGCTACAGCCGCACTAAGCCTCGCAGTATAGCTCGAAGTTTCAGTCGATGGCAGCGGCCTGTTGGTCATATTGAGCTGCGCGCTCAGGTTGACCATCTTCTTTGGCCAAAGCGGACAGCGTTCGCCATGCGCCGCGGCGTGTGCGTCCGGGCAGGCTGGGTGCCGCCGCCGCCTGTTCAAGTAGGCGCCTGGCCTTGCCCCACAGTTGGCGTTCGGCAAACGCCTGGCCCACGCTGGCCACGACAGCGCTCTCATGGCCGAAGGCTTGCAGGGCGCTTTCCAGTCGCGGCAGCCACTCAGCGCCCAGGCCTGGGCAGGCTTCGATGAAGGCCAGGGCCACGATCTCGCGGTCTTCTCGGCTCAGCTCGGCAAGGCGGTCCCAGAAGGGGCGCAACCACTGGCGCGCTTCTTCAAAGGCCCCCAGTTGCACCGCACGCAGTGCAGCGCGCGCACTGACCTGCGCGTCGCGCCTGTCGGCGGTATCGAACTGGCTCCACAGGCGCTGCAGTTGCTGTAGGTCGTGCGCCGAGTCCAGCGCTTCGCCAGCCAGCGAACGCAACAGGCTTTGTGCCACCACGGGCGAGAAAGCCTGGTGGTTGGCGAGCAGGCGCGCCATGTGCAGCGCCTCCAGCGGCTGTCGGGCCAGCCTGGCGGCCTGCAGCTTCAGGCGCAGAGCCTGGGTGCGGCGGGCCGCACCCGGCGGCAATGCGGCCAGCATCTCCAGGGCAAGCGACGCATCTCGGTCGTCCAGCGCCCATTCGGCAGCCAACATGTGCAGCGCCTCTTCTGCAGGCTGCAGCACGCCGGCTTTGCGTGGGCGCTGCAGGGCTTCAGTCAGCACGCGGTCACGCTGCGACCGGTCCTGCAGCCTGTGCAGGCTGCCCGCAACCAGCAATTGCGTCAGCAAGCGGAAGTCCAGGTCGCTGGCCAGCTCAGGCGTTTGCGACTGCAGCGCCAGCGCGCGTTCGGCGGACTTGCGCGCCCGGCTGTAGCGTGCACTGAAGTATTCGACCAAGGCATCGCGAAAAGCACTCTGCGCCGCGCGCTCCCGGCGCAAGCCGCGCCATTCCCTGGCGCGCTGCGGCAGGCTTCCCAGCACGCTGAATGCCTGCACCACGGCCACACCCAGGACGCAGCCAACCACCAGCAGGATGACGAAGAGGTTCAGCGACAGGTCAGTGCGCCAGCCATGCCAATACACGGTGACGAGGCCGTCATTGCTGCCCAGCACGGTGGCCGCGACCACCGCCACCGTGAATACCAGGACCAGCCAGATGATGCGGCGCATGGGCCGTCTGCTCCGCTCTCAGCGCCCGGCCGTGGCCGTGGTGATGGCTGCCAGAGTGGCATCTGGGCGCGGCACGCTGACGGCACGGGCTTCGCTGGCCACTTGCTTGAGCAGTTCGCTGCCTTGCTGCACGCGGCGAGCGCTGCGGTCGAAGTAGCGGTTCAGCGTGGTCTGCGCGTCGCGCAGGTCCAGCTGCGCGGTGTCGAACTGGCGCGACAACAGCGCCAGGCGCGCGTTCAGCAAGCGCAGCTTGAGGTTTTCGCGCATGAACCAGGCCTGATCTGGCGACAACAGCATGGCTTCAGGATCTTCGATGCGCGTCACGCGGACCAGGCCTTTGACCTCGACCCAGACATGGCTGAACAGGGCTTGCAACTGCTGGCCGACCATGCCACCCCACGCCACGGCCGCACCGGTTGCAGAGGCGGCCTTGAGGGGTGCTGACGCTGCAGCAGCGGCTGAGGCCGCTGACACCACGGGCACCGCTGGAACCGCACTTGCTGAAATGCCGGCTGCAGCAACAGCCCGCCCCGTCCGCCGCTCAGACTGCGAGGCCAGCGGCAGATCGTCCACCAGGCGGATCAGCTCGTCCAGGCGCAGCGTCAGCACGCCGACATCTGAGGCCCCGGCCGCCAGCACGCGGTCCAGGTCTTGTGCCACGGCACGGCGCACTTGCTCCAGCCGTGGCTGGTTGTGGCGTGCCAAGCGGTCGTCGGCCTGGCGCAAGGTTTGCACCAGGGGTTCGACGCTGCCGGTGATGCCGCTTTGCTGCAGGGCCACGCGCAGGGCGTTGTCGATGTCAGCCAGCATGTTCTCGTCTCGTGAACGCGCCATCGACTGCACCAAGTCTTCGAGCTGGGTGCGCTGCAAGCTGGTTTCTGCCACGCGCGCGTCCAGCAATGCCACCCTGGCCCCCGCCTCGCGCGCCACAGCCTCGGCCTGGCGGGCCAGGGTGCGGGCTTCGTTGGCCTGGTTGGCACTGTCTTGCTGGCGTTTCACCAACTCAACTTCGAGTGCTTTCACGCGCTGCTGGGTCGACCAGGCCAGCACGGAGGTGCCCACCGCCGCCAGCGCCAGCACAAAAACGCCCCCCAACAACCACGGCCAGGCCATGCCTGCCAGCTTAGAGGCCTGGGAGGGCGGCACAGAAGATGAGGCAGACGACGGCGCAGACGTCGGCAAAACGCCGTCCGCTTTGGTGGCATCGGCTTCAGCGGATTCGGTCACGGGCGCTCTTGCAGCAACATCGCGCGCATTTTAGGTACGGCGCGACTTGCGCAGCCCCGCGGGTGGCTGCGCCAGCCAGTCGGCTACAGCCTGCGCGCTGGCCCCAACTTCGTGCACGCGGCCGAAGCCGATATCGCGGGCGCTTTGCACGATGCGGGGGTGCGACGCCAGGGCCTGGCTGTGCGCCCAGTCGGACGCAGGCTGAACCTTGCCAGACCTGTCACCCAGGCTTTGCGGACCCTGGAGACCTTTCAAACACGCGATGCCTTCACTGCTGCTGAAGTGCCAAACATAACGCTCTGGCAAAGCCAGTGAATCAGCCAGAAGTTGCTGGCCGGCTGCGTCAAACGCTGGCGCGCGGCGCCTGTAGGCGGCAACGAAGTCCACTTGGGCGCCTCGGGCACGCAGAGCGTCGGCCAGCCAGTCGCGGCCTTCCTCACCGCGCACGACCAAAACACGACGGCCAGCCCACGGGCGGAATTCCACCTCGGCCCACAAGGCCTCGGAATCAAAACGGCCAGCTTGCGGATCAGGCTCCACCAACCAGCTTGGCGGCACACCTGCCTGCTTCAGAGCCGCCGTGGTGCCTGGGCCGGGCGATGCAGCCCACACACCAGACGGCCAGCTGGCTGGGGTCCCTGTCGACGCGTTGGGCGCAGCAGCGAAAAAATACCCGACGGCGTTGGCACTGACAAACATCACCATGGCACAGCCTGGCAATCGCGCCCAGGCTGCGCGCAGTGGGGCCAGGTCTGCCAGCGGCTCGATCTGAAGCAGCGGCAGCGCTTGCGCCTCTACTCCCAAAGCCTGCAAGCGTGTCACCCAGGGCGCCGCCTGGCCCAGGGGACGGGTGACGATGACTTTCAAGCGACGCTCAGACGGTAGCCGACAAGTAGCTGCCAGCGCCCAACGCGCGCAGGGCCGCTGCTGCACGCTCGCCCAAGGCGCGCGCAGCGGGCTCGCTGTCCACTTGCTGTGCCATCTCTGCCTGCACTTCGGTGTGCAGCAAAACGCGCTTGACATCCAGGCTGTCGCCCAAAGCCGCATTCAGGCGCAAGCTGCTGCCTCGCCACACGGCATGAGCCGCCAGCGGCATGCTGCAGCTGCCGCCCAAGGCGCGTGAGACAGCGCGTTCTGCATGCGTGGCCAGGAAGCTGGGCACGTGGATGGTCTGGCGCAGCAAGTCGCGCAGCGCATGGGCGTCTTCCCGCACTTCAATGCCCAAAGCACCCTGCCCTGCAGCCGGGATCATCTGCTCCGGCGTGAAGCGGCTGCGGATGCGTTCCTCGAGCTTCAGGCGCATCAGCCCCGCAGCAGCCAGCACAATGGCATCGAAACCGCCTTCGTCGAGCTTGCGCAAACGTGTGTCCAGATTGCCGCGCAGCGGTTCGATCTGCAGGTCCGGCCGCAGATGCATCAGTTGCGTCACACGGCGCAGGCTGCTGGTACCCACCACGGCGCCCTGCGGCAGCTCGGCGATCGTGGCGTATTGGTTGCTCACGAAAGCATCGCGCGGATCTTCGCGTTCCCAGATGGCGGCCAGCGAAAAGCCTTCGGGCAGGTTCATGGGCACGTCTTTGAGTGAATGCACGGCCAAGTGCGCTTTGCCTTGCTCGAGCGCTGTCTCAAGTTCTTTGACGAACAGGCCCTTGCCGCCGATCTTGCTCAAGGCGCGGTCCAGGATCTGGTCGCCCAGGGTGGTCATGCCCAGCAGTTCGACGGTGACGCCGAACTGCGCGGTCAGCGCGTCGCGCACATGTTCTGCCTGCCACATGGCCAGGCGGCTTTCACGGGTGGCAATGACGAGGGGGTTGGCGGTTTTTGAGGGGCTCATGCGTAGATTATGGCCAGCTGCAGGGGCCCCGCAGCTGGCGCCCGAGGCAGCAGCCGAGGCACGCGGCTTGCATGCATCATCGACCTTTTGGCCACAGCCACACGAAGAGCCCATGCCAAGTACAAACCGCCCTGCCAGCACCCCCCGTTCAAGCCTTGCGGCCAAGCCGAAGAACGATGCGGCCGAAAAGAACCGTCCTCTGGTGGAAGACATCAGGCTGCTGGGCCGCATCCTGGGTGACGTGATCCGCGAGCAGGAAGGCGCAGAAGCCTTCGATTTGATCGAGCGCGTACGACAGCTCAGCGTGGCCTTTCGACTCAAAGCAGACAGCCATGCCGGACGCGCGCTCGACCGGTTGCTGAAGAACCTTTCGGCCGACCAGACGGTGCGCGTCATCCGCGCCTTCAGCTACTTCAGCCACCTGGCCAACATCGCTGAAGACCGCCACCACGTGCGCCGCCGCGCCGCGCACGAGCGTGAAGGCCGCCACCAGGAAGGCTCGCTCGCCATGGCGTTCGAGCGTCTGCACCGCGCCGACCACCGCGCTGCGGACATCGCGCAGATGCTGCACACGGCCTACATCTCACCCGTGCTCACCGCTCACCCCACCGAAGTGCAGAGGCGCAGCATCCTGGACGCAGAGCGCGCCATCGCCGCCATGGTGGAAGCGCGCGATGAACTGCAGGGCGCAGCCAGGCTGGCAGACAACGAGGCCCTGATACGCGCGCGCATCACCCAGCTTTGGCAAACCCGCATGATGCGCACCACGCGCTTGACGGTGGCCGATGAAATCGAGAACGTGCTGTCGTACTACGACGCCACCTTCTTGCGCGAAATTCCGCGCCTGTACCGCGACATGGAACGCGCCCTGCCAGGGCATGAAATCGCCTCGTTCCTGCGCATGGGCCACTGGATCGGCGGTGACCGAGACGGCAACCCCAACGTCAACGCCGAGACCCTGCGCCATGCCTTGAAGCGCCAAGCCGACGTGGCGCTGCGCTTTTATTTGCGCGAAGTGCATGAGCTGGGCGGAGAACTCTCGCTCAGTGCCTTTCTGGTACCGGTAACCCCGGACATGCGCGCTCTGGCCGACCGCTCACCGGACAGCAACCCGCACCGCCGGGATGAGCCTTATCGCCGCGCCCTGGTTTACGTTTACGCGCGACTGGCGGCCACCTTGCAAATACTGGCTGGCACAGAAGCGCTGCGCCATGCTTTGCCGCCACAAGACCCGTACGCAGACGCGGCTGAATTTCTGGCCGACCTGCAAACGATAGCCAGTGCGCTGACCCAGCAGCATGCAGCTGCCCTGGTAGCACCGCGCCTGGCACCGCTGATACGCGCCGTGCAGGTTTTCGGTTTTCATCTGGCCACACTGGACCTGCGGCAGAGCAGCGACAAGCACGAAGCCGTGCTGGCCGAGTTGTTCAGAGTGGCGCGCGTGGAAGCCGACTACAGCAGCCTGGACGAAGCCGCGCGCCAGACGCTGCTGCTGAAGATGCTGGCTGATGCGCGCCCGCTGCGCGTGCATGGCGCGCGCTATTCCGATTTGACGCAAACCGAACTGGCCATCTTCGAGACTGCGCGCGAAGCCATCGGCCGCTACGGTGCGCAGTCATTGCGCCACTGCATCATCAGCCACACCGAAGAGGTGAGCGACCTGCTGGAAGTGCTGTTGCTGCAGAAGGAATGCGGTTTGCTGGTGGGTAACCTGGGAACAAGCGGCAGAGACACAGGCAGAGGCAAAGACAAAGGCAGCGACGCAGACAGCGCCAGCGCCGCGCTGATCACCGTACCGCTGTTCGAAACCATCGGCGACCTGCGGCGCAGCGACGCCATCATGCGCAGCTTCTATGCCCTGCCCGGCATCGCCGACTTGGTAAAAAACAGCGGCGCCGAACAAGACGTGATGCTGGGCTACAGCGACAGCAACAAAGACGGTGGCTTCTTCACCAGCAACTGGGAGCTGTACCGCGCAGAAACCGCTCTGGTGGCCCTGTTCGACGAACTGCGGCACGACCACGGCATCACGCTGCGCCTGTTCCACGGGCGCGGCGGCACGGTAGGCCGCGGCGGCGGCCCCAGCTACCAGGCCATCCTGGCCCAGCCCCCAGGCACGGTGAACGGGCAGATTCGCCTGACCGAACAGGGCGAAGTCATCGGCTCGAAATACGCGCACCCGGAAATCGGCCGGCGCAACCTGGAAACCCTGGTCGCGGCCACGCTGGAAGCCACGCTGCTGCACCCCACCAAGAAAGCGCCTGCGGCTTTTCTGGACGCCGCAGCACAGCTCAGCGAGGCCAGCTGCGACGCCTACCGCAAGCTGGTCTACGAAACGGCTGGCTTCAGCGACTACTTTTTCTCAGCCACGCCCATTGGCGAGATCGCCGAACTGAACATCGGCTCTCGCCCTGCAGCGCGACCCAAGGCTGGAAAAAAAACGCAGGCCATCGAAGACCTGCGCGCCATCCCCTGGTCGTTCAGCTGGGCTCAGTGCCGCGTGGGCCTGCCGGGCTGGTGCGGTTTCGGCAGCGCAGTGCAGGCTTTCCTGGAAGGCGGTGGTGCTTCAGAACGCGAAGCACGCCAGGCCTTGCTGCAGCGCATGCACAAGCAGTGGCCGTTTTTCCGCACCCTGCTCAGCAACCTGGACATGGTGCTGGCCAAGAGCGACCTGCGCATTGCAGCGCGCTATGTCGAACTGGTGGAAGACAAGGTGCTGGGCAAGCGCATCTTCGCTGCCATCAAGGCCGAATGGGAACGCGCCAATTCGGCGTTGAACCTGATCACCGGGCAGACCGAACGGCTGGCCACCAACCCAGCATTGGCACGCAGCATCGAGCACCGGTTCCCCTACCTGGACCCGCTGAACCATCTGCAGGTGGAACTGCTGCGGCGCTACCGCGACCGGCCGATGAGTGGCAAGGCCGCAGAAGCAGCAGAAGCCGCCACCGAAAGGCTGCAGCGCGGCATCCATCTGTCGATCAACGGCATTGCTGCGGGGCTCCGCAACAGCGGCTGACCCCCGCGACCAAGGGGGTCACACAACGCATCCACGCGCGCTCGTTCCTGCGTAACGGAATCAGATGCCAACGAGCACGGCTGGCCGGACCGGCCAGGCGTGTGGCGTCTGAACCCGTATGAACCCGTCTGAACCCGTCTGAACGCATCCGCAACCTCAGGAGCCTCCATGTCCATCACATCTGTTTTCCGTCCCACACTGCTTGCCGTGGCCGTCCTCGCCGCAGGGTCAGCCAGCGCACAAACCCTGGTCGGCCTGACCAGCGCCAACCAGATCACGCGCTTCGAGGCCGCCACCCCGGCCATGGCCACCACCGTAGGTATCACCGGCCTGGCTACCGGCGACCGCTTCATCGGCATCGACCTGCGGCCGACCAACAACACCATCTACGGCATCACGGTTTCGAACCAGATCTACACGATCAACGAATTCACGGGTGCGGCCAGTTTCGTGGCAGCGCTGTCGGTGCCGGTCGTCAGTGGCAATGTTGGCTGGGGCTTCGACTTCAACCCGAGTGCCGACTACGCCGGTGGCTCGTCATTGCGCCTGACCAGTTCAGCCGGCGACAACTTCGCCATCAACGCAGGCACCGGCGTGGTGGGCAACACCGCCAGCAACATCCTGGGCGCCTACACCAGCGTGGCCTACACGAACTCGTCGCCTGCCAGTGCACCGGCCAATACCCAGCTCTACTACATCGACAGCAGCAACGACACGCTGAACTTCACCGCCGGCGGCTTCAATTCGCCGGCGATCAGCACAGTCGGCTCGCTGGGCGTGGACGTGGTGCAGGCGGGCGGCTTCGACATCACGCCCAACGGCATGGGATTCGCGGCGTTGAACCTGGCCAACAGTGCGTCGCTGACCAGCGGCATCTACAGCATCAATCTGATGACGGGTGCGGCCACGCTGAACGGCACGTTCAACGGCACCCTGTCGGGCCTGACCGTGAGCGCCGTGCCGGAACCCGGCACCTACGGCTTGCTCGCCGCAGGCTTGGGCGTCATCGGCTGGGCGGCTAAACGGCGCCGCAAGGTTTGAAGTTCGCCGACATCGGCCACTGAGCCGATGTACTGGCGCAAGTCTTCGACAGCTGGGCAAGCGTAAGGTTGGTCTCGAGGCAGCAAAGACCCCATGTTTTCTGAAAGCGTGGTGCTTTCTTCCTGCATGGCGGCCAGTTCTGCTTCAGGCCAGCCCAGTCTGGCGCCCAAACCGCTGGCGAGGCCTTGGGTGCGCATCGATCCACCGTTGGCTTGCAGATTGCGCGCCAGCGCTTCGCAGCGTGCACGCAGGTCCGGTTGTTGCAGCGATTGCGCGCTGCAAAGGCGCAGGATGGCCCACCCGGTGCGGTCAGGTAACGCCACCTCAACGCCAATGGCGGCCACCGACATCTCCACACGCAGATAGTCGGGCAACCCGGCGGGCCACGCTTCGTCCAGAGCCTGCGCCAACCGAAATTCGGTGCCGCTCCAGCGCGGGGCTTTCGCGGCCCGTTCCCATGCAGATTCGCGTTCGGCTGCCGCGAGCTTGGGCAAGGCCGCCAGGCTTATCCAACTGCTGGCATCTTCAGGCGCCAGCCTGGTCAAGTCGCGCGCCGTGATGCGCCGGCAATCGACATTGGCATTGGCATTGGCATCAGGCCGTATGGTTGCCTGACAAACCGCCAGCGCCCAGGTCATCACCGTGGCATCGTCAGTCCGACGCGCCAGCCGTGCGAGTTTGCGCGCAGCAGCCTGCATCTCTGCGGGGACGGGCTCGGTGCCTTCGTGCTCCACACCGCCGGCACGCAGCACCTGCGCCGCCGCGCGAATCCGGTCAGGCTGCGCGGCATCGTCCATGGCCGTCAGCAGCCGCGCCCATGCTTCGTTCAATGCCCACTTTCCCAAAGGTTCGGGCAGCGTTCCCAGCGTGGACTGGCTGGGTCCGGTGTCCGTACCCGCTGCCGCTGCCGGCGCCGCAGGGATCGTCATGCGGCCCACACCACACAGGTTCATCACCACTTCGGCTGGCGGTTTCGGCGCCAGGCCAGCGGCAGTGCGCGCAGTGGCCAGGGCAGCAGAAGCCGCACGGCCGACACGGGCTGCAGCCACTGCGGCTTCACCCCACTGCGGTGCTTCGGCGCTGGCAGGGGTTGCTGGCTCAGCGGGTGCGCCCAGGCCCGACACCTCGGGCACCCGGTGCCATTCGACCCAGGTCTTCAGACCCACTGCCGCGGCCAGCGACAGCAGCAGGCCCAAGGCCCAGCGCTGTCGCTTGGACCCATTTTTGACATCACTGACATCACCGACATCACTGACATCACTGACGTCTGCCGCGTCCATGCGCGCCTACGCCTCCAGCGCCGCACGCACGGCTGCCACCTGGCGCCGCGACACCGCCATCCACTCGTCCAGCGGCGCCACGCGCACGCCCCAGCCTTCGCTGCCATCGTCGCCGCCCAGCCCCTCGCGCAAAGCCAATGCGCGCACGGCATGCCTGGCCACCAGCGCGTTGCGGTGCACGCGTATGAAAGGCGGGCCCTCCAGCGCCGCCAGCCGGGTTTCGAGTTCAGACAGGGATTCGTCCAGCAAGTAGCTGTGCTGCGCCGTGCGCAAGGTGACGTATTTCAGTTCGGCTTTCATGAACAGCACCTCAGGCAAGGGCAGGCGCAGCACACGGCCGCGGTCGCTGACCACCAGCACCGGGCCTTCCGGCGCCAGCAGCGTGCCGCTGGTGCTGGCCGCGCGCAGCGCCAGGCGCTGCTGCACGCGCTGCAGCGCCGCATGCAGGCGGTCGCGGCGCACCGGTTTGGTCAGGTAGTCCACGGCTTCCAGATCGAAGGCCGCCAGCGCGTACTCGGCATGTGCGCTGATGAAGACCACCGCCGGCGGTTGCGGCAATCCGCGCAGTTGAGTGGCCAGCTTCAGGCCCATGTGGCGCGAAGGGCCGGGCATGCGGATGTCCAGCAACAGCAGGTCGAAAGCTTCTTCGTCCGACGCCGCCTGCACCTGCCGCAAGGCGTCATCGGCGTCTACAGCTTCGGCCATCAGCGCGGTGGGCACGTCGGCCATGTCCTGGATCAGGCTGCGCAGGCGCATGCGCGCCAGGCCTTCGTCGTCGACGATGAGGATGCGCAGGCCCGTACTTGTCATCTGCTATTCCACCGGCAGCACGATGCGGGCGTGAAAGACATCGTGGTCCGGGCCCGGCTCGCGCCAGACATCACATTGCGCCGCCACGTCGTGCAGCAATCGCAGACGCTCGCGCACGTTGTGCAGCGCCATGCCGTGGCCGGGGCTGCCCGGGTCGTCGCCCACGCTGTTGCTGACCACCAGCACCACTTGCGCGCGCTGCACGCTGGCGGTGATGCGCACATAGCCACCACTGGTCGAGGGCTCCACGCCGTGGCGCACGGCGTTTTCCACCAGCGGCTGCAGCACCAGCGGCGGCAGGCGGGCACGGCCCACGCGCGCGTCGGTTTCGTCGATGTGCCAAGACACCTGCAGGCGCGCGCCATAGCGGATTTGTTCGATGTCCAGGTAGCGTCGCGCCAAGGCCACCTCTTCGTCCAGCGTGACCCAGGCACCCACATCGGCCAGGGCAGTGCGGAACAGCTCTGCCAGGTTTTCCAGCACCGCTTCAGCGCGCTGCGGGTCTACGCGCACCAAGGCCAACGCCGTGTTGAGCGCGTTGAAAAGAAAGTGCGGCCGGATGCGCGACTGCAGTTCGGCCAAGCGCGCACTGGCATTGGCCGGGTGCCAGATGCGCGCGCGCAGTTCCAGCCAGCCCCAGAGCAAGGCGGCAAAGGCCACACCAGCCAACAACACCGCAGCCACGCGCAAGCCGCCAGCGGTATCGGCCAGTCCGGCCCAGGCCAGCGGCCAAGTGGCCAGGCCGGCCGCTACGGCGCCCAGGCCCAGCACCACGGCGCCACGTGCTGACGCGCTGGCGCGCTGCAGCGCCCGCCGCGCTGCGCAAACCGCCACCAGCCAGACCAGCGTGCCCGCCACCCCTGCAAAGGCCAGCACGGCCTGCACGCCGCCCCATTCGGCCGTGCTGCCGGCCACACCCATGGCCACCACGGCCAGCACGGCCTGAACGCCCAGCACGGCGCGCAGCGCCAGCGCAGGATGACAAACGTCGAAAGCTGCAGCCGTCTGCGCCCGCAACCTCAGCCGTTCGTCGGCCAGCGGGTCGAATCGCGAAGCACCGAAGCTGGTGCTGGCCCCATCGTCAGCGTGCATCGTCTGCGGCCACAGGCTGGCCGGGCGACCCACGGTGTCGGCGGGCTCAGCGGGAACAAGATGGGCGGCGTCGTTCTTCAATGGCAGGGGATGGTTGGGGACAGCGAATCAAGCCGTTCAAGCATGCAGGCAAGAACGTCCGGCCCCGGATAATACGAATGCCTGCGCTCAACACCCCCAAGCATGTCTGCAAATTCAACCTCCGGCCAACCCGCCGCCGACCCCCTGGCCAACAAGCAACAAGCCTGGTCGGCGCTCTTCAACGAGCCCATGAGCGCGCTGGTGCAGCGCTACACGGCCAGCGTGGGCTTCGACCAGCGCCTGTGGCGCGCAGACATTTCGGGCAGTCGCGCGCATGCTTCGATGCTGGCCGCACAAGGCGTCATCAGCCGCCAGGACGAAGCCGACATCCTGCGCGGGCTGGCGCAGATCGCCGATGACATCGACGCCGGCCGATTCGAGTGGAAGCTGGAACTCGAAGACGTGCACCTGAACATCGAAGCGCGCCTGACGGCCCTGGTGGGCGACGCCGGCAAGCGGCTGCACACCGGGCGTAGCCGGAACGACCAGGTGGCCACCGACGTACGCCTGTGGCTGCGCGGCGAAATCGATGGCCTGACGGTGCTTCTGCGCGGCATGCAGACGGCCCTGGTGACCCTGGCCGCCGAGCACACCGACACCGTGATGCCCGGCTACACCCACATGCAGGTGGCCCAGCCGGTGAGCTTTGCGCACCACTTGCTGGCCTACGTGGAAATGTTTGCGCGCGACGCAGAACGCCTGGCCGACGTGCGCAAACGCACCAACCAGCTGCCGCTGGGCGCTGCCGCCCTGGCGGGCACCAGCTACGCGCTGGACCGCGAACACGTGGCGCGCGCGCTGGGTTTCGAAGGCCTGTGCCAGAACAGCCTGGACGCCGTGAGCGACCGCGACTTCGCGCTGGAATTCAGCGCCGCAGCCAGCATCTGCATGGTGCATGTCTCGCGGCTGGCTGAAGAGATCGTGCTGTGGATGAGCCAGAATTTCGGCTTCATCGACCTGGCCGACCGCTACTGCACCGGCAGCTCCATCATGCCGCAGAAGCGCAACCCCGACGTGGCCGAACTGGCGCGCGGCAAGAGTGGCCGCGTCATCGGCCACCTGATGGCCCTGCTGGTGCTGATGAAGGGCCAGCCGCTGACCTACAACAAGGACAACCAGGAAGACAAGGAACCGCTGTTCGACACCGTCGACACCCTGGCCGCCACACTGCGCGTCATGGCCGAAATGGTGGGTGGCATCACGGTGAAGAAAGCGGCCATGGAAGCCGCTGCGATGCGCGGCTACGCCACCGCCACCGACCTGGCCGACTACCTGGTGAAGAAGGGCCAGCCCTTCCGCGACGCGCACGAGACCGTGGCCCATGCAGTGAAACTGGCCATAGCCCAGGGCGTGGACTTGTCTGCCCTGCCGCTGGCCACCCTGCAAGGGCTGAACGAGCAGATTGGGCCAGACGTGTTCGAGGTGCTCACGCTGCGTGGCGCCATGAATGCCCGCCAGGTGCTGGGCGGCACCGCGCCGGCCCAGGTGCAGGTGCAGCTGGCACGGCACCGCGCCAGACTGCAAACAACTGAGCCGACTCCACCTGTTGAATGATCAGGGCTCGACGGTGATGGTGATTTTTTCGCTCATCACCGGCGGATCGTGCGGCACATGGCCTTTGTCGCCCAGCAGCAGCTGCAGCGTGTGCTTGCCTGGCGGCAGGGCCAGCGTGGTTTCCGTCTGACCCAGGCCGAAGTGGCGGTGCACCGAATCGGCGGGCAGGGCCGCATTCATATCCATCTTCATGCCAGCCGGCGCATTGACCAGGATGTGGTGGTGCCCGGTGTTGCCGATGTCCACCCCGGCAGGCGCCACACCCATGCCGGACAGACCCATCACCACCTTCACCGGGCCTTTGACCACGGCGCCGTCTGCTGGGCTGAGAAAGTAAACCTTGGCGCCTGCAGGCGAAGGCGTGCGTGGCGCTTGCGCCCACACCGCCGTGCCCAGCAGCATGGCTGCGGCAAGGGTGGCAGAGGCCATTGAAAAACCGCGAATCCTGGGAATCATGTGTTTGTCTCCTGATGTGGCATGAGCCGGCTGCAGGATGCCAGCGAATGACCACAATCACCAGATGCGCCGCTGGATAGCCCATCTAGACATGGATGCTTTTTATGCATCGGTTGAACTGCTGCGCTATCCAGAACTGCTGGGCCAGCCGGTGGTCATCGGCGGCGGCAAACGCCACCAACCCGTGCAGCAGCCCGATGGCACGCGGGTTTTCAGCAGTCTGCGTGGCTATGCCGGCCGCGGTGTGGTCACCACGGCCACTTACGCTGCACGCGACTACGGCGTGCATTCCGGGCAGGGGCTGATGAAAGCAGCGCAGCGCGCGCCAGACGCCATCCTGCTGCCCGTTGATTTCGAGCAATACCGCCACTACTCACGCCTGTTCAAGGCCTCGGTCGCCGAAGTGGCGCCGCACATCGAAGACCGTGGCATCGACGAGATCTACATCGACCTGAGCGATGTGCCCGGTGCACAAGACACCGTGGGCCACGACCCCGCAGGCGGCGTGCGCGCGGTGGCGCAACAGATCCGCAACAACGTCAAAAACGCCACCGGCCTGAGCTGCAGCATCGGCGTGACCCCCAACAAACTGCTGGCCAAACTGGCCAGCGAACTCGACAAGCCCGACGGCTTAACCGTGCTGACCGAAGCCGACATTCCCACGCGCATCTGGCCTTTGCCGGTGCGCAAGCTCAACGGCATCGGGCCGAAGGCGGCTGCCAAGCTGCAGGCTCTGGGGTTGCAGACCCTGGGCGACCTGGCCGCGCGCGACCAGGCTTTTCTGGCCGAACATTTCGGCCGTGCCTATGGCCGTTGGCTGTTCGACGCTGCACGCGGCAGCGACGACCGGGCCGTCGAGACGCGCAGCGAAGCGGTGTCCATCAGCCGCGAAACCACGTTCGAGCGCAACCTGCACGCCGTGCATGACCGCATCGAGCTGGGCGCCCTGTTCACGCGGCTGGCTGAAGGCGTGGCCACCGACCTGCAGCGCAAAGGCCTGGCGGCACGCACCATCGGCATCAAGCTGCGCTTCGATGACTTCAAGACGGTGACGCGCGACTTGACCCTGCCGCAGCCCGTGGCCGATGCCACGGCCGTTCGGCACGCCGCCGGCCTGTGTCTGAGGCGGGTGGATCTGGGCCGGCGCCTGCGCTTGCTGGGGGTACGCGCGGGCTCGCTGTTGAAATTGTGAACGCCAGCTAGCATCAGACGCAAAGCGGAGCAACGAGCATGAGCGTGATCACCACCATCGAAGACCTGCGCGTGCTGGCAGAAAAGCGCGTACCGCGCATGTTTTACGACTACGCCGACAGCGGCAGCTGGACCGAAGGCACCTACCGCGCCAACAGCGCAGATTTTCAGAAGATCAAGCTGCGCCAGCGCGTGGCGGTGAATATGGAAAACCGCAGCACGGCGGTTACCATGGTCGGCCAAACAGCCAAGATGCCAGTGGCCATCGCCCCCGTGGGTCTGACGGGCATGCAGCATGCCGACGGCGAGATCCACGCCGCGCGCGCCGCCGAGAAATTCGGCATCCCTTTCTGCTTGTCGACGATGAGCATCTGCTCGATCGAAGATGTAGCCGAGAACACGACTGCGCCCTTCTGGTTCCAGCTCTACATGATGCGCGACCGCGACGCCATGGCCGACATGATCGAGCGCGTGCGCAAGGCGAAGTGCAGCGCCATGGTGCTGACACTCGACCTGCAAGTGATCGGCCAGCGCCACAAAGACCTGAAGAACGGGCTGACTGCACCGCCGCGCCCCACGCTGGCCAACATCATCAACCTGGCCACCAAGCCGCGCTGGTGCCTGGGCATGGCCGGCACGCGCCGCCACACGTTCCGCAACCTGGTCGGGCATGTCAAGGGCGTCTCCGACATGCGCAGCTTGGCGGCGTGGACGAACGAGCAGTTCGACCCGCGCCTGTCTTGGGCCGATGTCGAGTGGGTGAAGGAAAAGTGGGGCGGCAAGCTCATCCTCAAGGGCATCATGGACACGGAAGACGCGCAGTTGGCGGTGAAGTCGGGTGCAGACGCCATCGTCGTCAGCAACCACGGCGGGCGACAGCTCGACGGCGCGCCCAGCAGCATCGAGGCCCTGCCCGCCATCGTGGCCGCGGTGGGCGACCAGACCGAGGTCTGGATGGACGGCGGTATCCGCAGCGGCCAAGACGTGCTCAAGGCGTATGCGCTGGGCGCGCGCGGCACGATGATCGGCCGCGCCATGGTCTACGGCTTAGGCGCCATGGGCGAAGCCGGCGTCACGAAAGCGCTGCAGATCCTGCACAAGGAATTGGATGTGACCATGGCCTTCTGCGGCCACACCGACATCCGCAGCGTGGACCAGCGCATCCTGCTGCCCGGCACCTACCCCGCGGGCTGAGTGCGGGCCTGGTCAGGCAACCAGGCACGCACCTGGCTGGCAAAGAGGCCCACGTCGATGGGCTTGCTCAGATACCCGTCACAGCCGGCGTCGCGCACGCGCTGCTCGTCGCCTTTCATCGCACAGGCGGTGAAGGCGATGACGACGATATGGTTTGTGGCAGGGTCCGCCTTCAGCATCTGGGTCAGCGTCAGGCCGTCCATGCCAGGCATCTGGATGTCCATCAGGATCAGCTCCGGCTGGAAGCGGGCCACGGCCGCGCGGGCCTGCTCTGCATCGGCCGCCGTCGCCACGTCCAGGCCGTCGGCCAAGAGCACGAAGGAGGCCAGCTCCAGATTGAAGAAATGGTCATCGACGACGAGTACCCGCGACGCGACGCTCATTGCGCTGGCTCGGCGGCTGCTGAAGGGCCAGGTCGCCACAAACGCAACTTTTCCACCAGCCCCGCCGTCAGCCCGCCGCCCTTGGCCAGCACAGCGCGCGCGGTCTGCTGCAGCTGCTCGAACTCTGCTTCGGTCAGCAGCAGGCTCGTCCAGACAAAGACGGGCGTGGCGCGCCAATCTGGCAGCTGCTCCAGCGCATCGAGCACGGCGAAGCCGTCGAAGCCGGGCATCATCAAATCCAGCACGATGGCGTCCGGCCGAAAGATGTCCAGGTCGCGCAGTGCGGCGCGGCCGTCTGTCCAGCCGAGGTCGATGTAGCCGCCCGATTGCAGTGTGTGGTGCATCAGTTCCAGTGCCAGCGAATCGTCGTCCACGACCATGACACGGCAGCCGTTGTCGGGCGCCAGTCCATTGGCGGCCAGCGCCTGCAGCACTTCGCGGCCCAGCATGGGCTTGGGCAACACATCGGCGACACCGAATGCGGCGCTGGTTTGCGCTCCCAGCGCCACGCTGATGCCACGCACCGGCGGCACGTCGTCACCGTTGCCAAGGCCGACGGCATGCAATTCGCCCACCAGGGCCAAACCGCCGGCGTCCGGCTGCACCAGCCCCAGGGCGATGCCGTCATAGGGCGGCGAGCGTGCCTGCCGCAATGCCTGAGCCGGGTCGGCGACCGTATCGACCTCGCAACCCGCCTGCTGCAGTGCCTGCAATTGCTGGTTGCGCCTGGGGCCTTCTTCATCGACCAACAGCAGCTGTGGAGGCGCCGCGTCCGCAGCCGACAAGGGCCGACGCGGCAGCACCAGATGAAACACGCTGCCCCGACCCGGCTGGCTGCGCACCCCGACCGTCCCGCTCTGGGCCTGCACCAGGCGCCGTGTCAATGCCAGCCCAAGACCCGTGCCCTGGTGCTGCTTGTCGTGGCCGCTCTCCAGCTGCTGGAACTCGACGAACAAGCGCGGAACATCGGGCGTGGCGATGCCGATACCGCTGTCGGCCACCTCGAGGCGGAAGTACAGGTCGCCTTCGGGCCGGGCGCGCACCCAGATCTGCCCACCGGCAGGGGTGAACTTGATGGCATTCGAAAGATAGTTGTACAGCGCTTGTTTCAACCGCCCCGGGTCGAGCTGCAGCGGCCCGAGCCCCGCGTCGATGTCTACCTGCAGCGTCAGCTGCTTGCCCTGCAGCTGGGTGTGCAGAACGCCTGTCACGTCGGCCACCAGAAGCGCCAGGTCCACCGTCTCGGGCTGGAACTCGAACTTCCCGGATTCGACCTTGGACAGGTCGAGCACGTCGTTGATGAGCTGCAGCAGATGCCGTCCGCTGGCGCCGATGTGCCCCAGGAATTCCCGGTGCTTGGGCGAGTCTGCAGGCACGGCGCCCCGGTGCAGCAGATCGGAGAAACCGATGATGGCGTTCAACGGCGTGCGCAGCTCGTGCGACATGTTGGCCAGGAACTGGTTTTTCAGGCGGCTCGATGCCTGGATCTGCTGGTTCTCTGCCTCGAGCCGCTGGGTGGTCAGGCGCGTAGCCTCGGCAAGTTTTTGGCGCGTCATGTCGATGACGATTCCCAGCACGCGCCGCCTTTGCCCCGGCTGCGCAAAATTGCGGCCATGGGCGCTGAGCCAATGCACGCTCCGGTCGGGCCAGATGACGCGAAAATCGAAATGCCATTCGCGCCCTTCACCGAGTACATGCTCGAACTCGCCAAGCACGGCTTCGCGGTCGTCGGGGTGCAGATGCTGGGAGAAAGTCTCCAGGGTCCAGTGAGGCTGCAGCGCGTCGTAGCCGAAGCAGCGGTCATGGCGCAGGGAACGGCGCGTCAAGCCACTTTCCACGTCGAAATCCCAGTCTCCGATCTTGCCGGCTTCGAGCGCGAATTCCAGTCGCGTCTGGGTTTCCAGCAACGCGGCTTCTGCCCGGTGCAGATGCGAGACATCGCGAGCGATCTTGCTCGCGCCGACGATCCTCTCCGAAACGTCGAGGATGGGAGAAATGCTGACCAGCACCTCCACGGGTTTGCCGCCTTTGGCACGCCGTTCGGTGTGGAACGGCAAGATGCGCTCGCCGCGGGAAAGCGCGGTCAACAAGTCGAGTTCGGCGGCTTGCCGATCGGGCGCCAACAGCATCTGCACGGGCTGGCCGATCGCTTCTTCGGCGCTGTAGCCGAACATCTGCTGCGCGGCCCTGTTCCAGTTGGTGATGCGACCGTCCAATGTCTGGCCGATGATCGCGTCTTCGGAAGACTCGACGATCGCGGCCAGCCTGGGCAGCTCCGCTTCGGCCTCGCGCAAGCGGGTGACGTCCCGGAAAATCGCCACCAAGCCGCGGACCGGAGCCTCGGGGCCGCTGCGGGCGGGCAAGCCCACTTCGTCGCGGGTGACGGCCGTGCGCAACTCCACCAGGGCTCGGCCGCCATGCCGCAAAAGTATCCAGACATCGCGCGGCAGGTCGATCACGTCACTTGAAGACAAGGCGGCTTGCACAGGATCGGACGGCTCGGACAGTCCCTCGCGCGCCAGCACCTCCCCCAAGAGCTGACCCTGCGCCTCGGCCTGGGTCCAGCCTGTGATGCGCGCGGCCACCGCATTCATCCGCGTGATCCGACCGGCGGCATCGGTGGCAATGAAAGCGGCGTCTATGCTGGCCAGCGTCAGCGCAAGGCCGCGTTCGCTGTCGCGCGCGTGCTCTTCGGCGCTGCGCCGGCGGCCGACCTCGGCCTCGAGCGAAACGATCGCAGCCTGCAGTTCGTCGATGCGTGGAATCTTCAGCGCCCGGGGGATCAAGGGCCACAAGGCGAAAGCCGTGAGCGTGGAAGCACCGGCGGTCAGCAGCTTGCTCAGAGCCAGCAGGCCGTAGTCGGGTCGCCACAGGGTCCAGACGTGCATCACGTGCATCAGCCCGCAGGAAAAGATGAAGGCGCTGAACAGCCAGGGCACAACGCCATAGCCCGCCGCCATCCCACCTCGCCGACGCACGAATTCCAGAATGGCCAGCGGGATCGAAAAATACGCCAGCGCGATGACGGTGTCCGCGCCTGCCATCGACCACAGCAGCGTGGGGGACCACTGCAAGCAGGTGCCGTGCGGCAGTAACCCGCTTCGTCCCAGAAACGATTCCAGCATATCTATCATCTCGATCTCCCGCCTCCCGGGGGCAATCGGCGTTCCCGAGGTTCGAATGAAAACGCGGGAATATCAACTCGCGCAGGCTGCTGAGTTGGTATGGACAGGCAGCCGACGTGCTAACGCACGCCTAGCTTGAAAGCAATCATCGCCCGCAACTTGTTGGGCAACACGGGCTTGATGAGCAAGTGGTAGTCGTGCTCCACAGCCTCGTCTTCATGCCCGCCCAGGCTGCTGCCAGTGATGATGATGGCAGGCAAGCGCTGTTGCGGCCAACGCGCGCGTATGGCCACCAGGGCGTCGATGCCCGTGGTGCCTTGCGGCAGGCGGTAGTCCACCAGCAGCAGATCCGGCAGTTCAGCGGTGGGCGCCGCCAGCCATTCACACACCGACGGCACCGTCTCGAACGACAGCACACGCGCACCCCAGGCCTGCAGCAGCACCACCAGGCCTTCGCGCACGGCCGCCTCGTCTTCCACCACGGCAATCAGTCGGCCCTGCAGCGTCAGGCCAAGCGCAGCTTTCGCCTGAATCGTCAACGGCCCTTCAGCCGCACTGCGTGGCGCTTTGCCTACCGGAAGCAGCATGGAAAACACGGTGCCATGGCCCGGCCTGGAGCGCACCTGAATCTGGCAATCGATCAAGGCCATCAAGCGCTTGACGATGGCCAGCCCCAGGCCCAGGCCCTTGCGGTGGTGCGCTTCCAGCGGGCGATGGCTTTGCGCCTGAAAGAACTCGTCGAAGATGCGCGGCAGGCTGGCCGGCGAGATGCCGATGCCGGTGTCCCACACCTGTACCAGCAGGAGCGGCCCACCCTGCGTGCTGCGCTGGCGGCAACTGACGAACACACCGCCGTCGTCGCTGTAGCGAATGGCGTTGCTCACCAGGTTGCGCAACACACGTTCGAGCACCATCGGGTCGACATGGGCCACATGCTGCTCGCCGCGGAATGACAGCATCAGGCCTTTCTCGAACGCGATGGGCTCAAAGTGCAGGCGCAGGCGGCCGAACAGGTCGTGCATGCGCACAGGCGCGGGGTTGACGTCGACGCCTCCGGTGTCGATGCGCGTGATGTCCAGCAACTCGCTGAACAGGCCTTCCAGCGCATCTACGGATTCATTGATGCTGTTGACCAGGCCAGCCACTTCGGGGTCACGGCTTTTTTGCCGCAACGCTTCGGCAAACAAACCCATGGCGTGCAAGGGCTGGCGCAAGTCGTGACTTGCAGCGGCGAAAAATTGCGTCTTGGCACGGCTGGCGGCCTCCGCGGCGCGGCGTGCGTCTTCGGCGATACCGGCTTCGATGCGCAGCGCCGTAGCCAGCTCTTCCGTTCGCCGTTTGAGCGTGATGGCCTGACCCAGGGCGGTGCCGTAGGTGCGTGCCATCAACAGCGTCAGCCCGAACAGGATGCTCAGGACCAAGGCCAATTGCAGATGCCAGGGTTGCTCGGTGTCCAGCGCAATGCGGGCGACGGCAGGCAGCAGAACCAGGCTGACGAAAACCAGAAACACGCGCGACTGCGTAGCCAGCAACTGCACTGAACCCAGACAATAAGAAACGACGATGAGGATCAACGCCACCAGGTGGTAAGGCGTGCCCAGCCCCCAGAAAAGCAAAACCGCCACACCCCACATGGCGCCTTGTGCGAGCACCAGCGCGCGCCATCCGCCGCGCCAGGCCAGAAGTGTGGTGTCAGACGCTTCAGGCTGGCGCAGAAACCGCACGTAATGCGCCAGGCGCAAAGACCACAGCAGCGCGCCCAAACCCAGCCAACTGAAGAGCACGGCCGGGGCGGCCAGGCTCCAGAAGATGCTGCCCATCAGCAACATGCCAACCAGGTTGCCGGTCAGTGAAGCGGGCGTCTGCACATAGAGCGAGCGAATGCTGTCCACTGAAGCATGCACGCGCGCTGGGTTGCTGCCAGGGGCCTGGGCGGCCGATCGAAGGCGCTCGGTGATGACGCTGGCCATATGCGGGGCCTCGGGCGGTGCGGGCAGCTTCAGCGCGCCGCAGGACGCCGAGTGAAGAAGCCCCCCTGGCCCTGTGTCATCTGGCTCACTGCCAGCACAGCCTGCGTGCGTGAGCTGACGCCCAGCGCACGCAGCACGGCAGCCACATGGTCCTTGACCGTTTCGACCGACAAGTTGAGCTGGCGCGCGATGAGCTTGTTCGGCAGGCCCTGCAACAGCAGCCCCATCACCTCGGCCTGACGCGGCGTGAGACCGATGTCTTCGATACTGGGCAGCTTCTGGTGTGCTTCGGCCTGCGCATTGGCCCCCAGTGGCACCTCACCCGTGCCAAAGCCCGTGGGGGTGTGGCCTGGCGTGCGGCCGAATTCCAGGCCCAGCATGGATGGCGGCACATACATCGAACCCGACATGATCATGCGCAAGGCCTCGTGCAGGGCGGGGTACGGAGAAGACTTCGGCACGAAGCCCATGGCACCGCTGTCGATGGCGCGGATGACGTCGCTGGTGCGTTCGGAAGCCGACACCACCACCACAGGCACGGCAGGATAGGCGCTGCGGAATTCGACGAGTACATCGAATCCGTCGGCGTCTCCCAGCGCCAGGTCGAGCAAGACCAGGTCGAAGTCGCTGTCGCGTTGCAATGCAGCGCGTGCTGCCGCTGCGCTGTCGGTACCCACCACGGTGACACCGTTGCCGACGGCCTGGATGACGGCCTGCAAAGCAGAAAGAATCAATGGGTGGTCGTCAACGAGAAGGACCTTCATCGCACGCCTCTTGGAAGATGAAAGATGTGACTGAAGATTGTGGACCGATGCCCTTGGACGCCCTGTTCCCACCTTTGGGGGAGTTTCGGGCGAAGCTCGGGTACGGCGTCAGATACGGCAGCAGATACGGCGTCAGATACAGCGTCAGGTATAGCGTCAGGTATAGCGGCGGGTGACCGTCTCGGCGACGCAGGCGGGCTTGCTCTCGCCTTCCAGCTCAACGGTGGCTTCCACCACCAGCTGGGCACCGCCTTCGATGGCATCGAAGCTGAGCAGCTTGAAGCGCCCGCGCAAGCGGCTCCCCACCCGCACCGGCGCCATGAAGCGCACGCGGTTCATGCCGTAGTTGATGCCCATCTTCACGTCTGCCACCTGAAAGCCGGTGTCGAACAGCAGGGGCAGCAGGCTCAGCGTGAGAAAGCCATGCGCCACCGTGGCGCCGTAAGGGCCGGCTGCGGCGCGCTGCGGGTCGGTGTGAATCCACTGGTGGTCGCCAGTGGCCCGGGCGAACTGGTCAATGCGACTTTGTTCGATGGTCACCCAATCGCTCAAGCCCAGTTCCTGGCCCACCAGGGCTTGCATCTCGGCAAGTGTTTCGTAGCGCAAATGTGTCTCCGATTTCGTATTCAGCCAACTCAGTGAGGTTGGCTCACTGCAACCAGGCCAGCAGCGGCTGCCATTGCGCAAGGTCGCGTTCGACCCGGCTGGGCGCCACATCCCACAGCGTCAAGCCGCGTGCGGCCAGCTGCACATAGTTCTGCGTGTCGCGCAGCTCGGCCACCACCGGCAGCTTCAGGGTGGCCAGGTACTCGTGCAGGTGTTCGCTGGCCTTGGTGCCGTCGCGCACCCGCATGCCCACCAGGCCCACGCGCACGCTGTCGGCGCGCTTGTGATGGCGCAGCGCCGTGACGAAAGCATGCGTGGCCTGGATGTCGAACAAGCTGGGCTGCAGCGGCACCAGCACGCGGTCGGCAATCTTCAGCGCAGCATCCAGACGCTTGCCGTGCAGGCCCGCCGGCGTGTCCAGCACCACATGCGTCGTTCCCTTGGGCGGGCGCACGACGTGGTCGGCGCTCACGTCCCAGCCCTGGATAGACGGCAGCTGCGGCGGGCGCAGGCCCAGCCACTGGCGGCTGGACTGCTGTCGATCCAGGTCGCCCAGCATCACCGCATGCCCGGCAGCAGCCATCGCGCCGGCCAGGTTGGTGGCCAGGGTGCTTTTGCCAACGCCACCTTTGGGGTTGGCCACCAGGATCACGGGCATGCTGTCCTCCTTGATGGGCTTCTTCGTTGGCTGGTGATGTTAGCCAATAGGTGGTGGCCAATGGATCGTCGGGCCAGCCCGTCCCACAGCAGCTTCACGCCTGTGAGGCCCAGAATCAGTTCCCGGACGCGCGCAGCCCAGAGCTGCTGCAGACCGGTGGCGGCTGGCACTGTGGCGTGAAGGCCTCCTGGTCAACGGTCAGTACCGCAGGCACCGCCACGGCGTAGCACCAGGGATCGGCACCCGGTCAGGCAAGCTGGCAGGCCTCCTCGAAACTCAGGCGCGGGCTGCGTGGAAACAACTTGGCCGGGTCGCCATGGCCGAGCGAGCAGACGAAATTGGTCTTCACCGTGGTGCCGCTCCAGAAGGCCGCGTCCAGCTTGTCGGCATCGAAACCGCTCATCGGACCGCAGTCCAGGCCCAGCGCGCGCGCAGCCACTATCAGGTAGGCGCCTTGAAGCGAAGAATTGCGGAAAGCGGTGGCTTCGATCATGGCCGGCTTGCCGACGAACCAGCTCTTGGCATCGGCATGCGGAAACAACTCCGGCAACTTGTCATAGAACACCATGTCCATGCCGATGATCGCCGTCACGGGCGCCTGCTCCACCTTGGCCTGGTTGCCTTCGGACATGCAGGCCACGAGCTTGGCCTTGGCTTCGTCACTGCGCACGAAGATCAAGCGAGCCGGGCTGCAGTTGGCCGAAGTGGGACCCCACTTCATCAGGTCGTACAGCTGGTGCAGCAACTCATCCGCCACGGGCTCGGCCAACCACCCGTTCTGGGTGCGGGCGTCGTTGAAAAGCTGTTCAGTGGTGATTTGCATGGCTGATTTCCTGAAGTGGAGGCAGGCGACCTTACCGCAGCCAAAATGGCAACATGTTTCAACCTTCACAACACGACGTTCGCCGCTTTTTCTGCGGCACTTACGCCCGCCAGCGCGACGGCATGCCGCTGGACGCGATGCAATCGGTGGCTGCGCGCTGGATCGACGAGCACCCCGAATACGGTGGCGACCTGAGTGACGAAGAAGCGGCGCTGGCCGCCGTCTATACCGTGGAAGAAGGGCGCACCAACCCGTTCCTGCATCTGTCGATGCATTTGTCGATCACAGAACAGGTGGCCATCGACCAGCCCAGCGGCATCCGCCAGGCGGTCGAACTGCTGGCGGCGCGCCGAAATTCGCTGCACGCGGCGCACCATGAGGTGATGGAGTGCCTGGGCGAAATGATCTGGGCCAGCCAGCGCACCGGGCTGCCGCCAGACGGACAGGCCTATATCGAGGCCGTACGCCGCCGGGCGACGATGCCGCTCAAATAAGGCTCAGCTCAGATTCACTTCAAGGTGACCCAGGGCACTTCCAGCCAGTTGTCGGCACGGTGGACCGCCTCGACGTTGCTGCGCGCAGCCCAGGGAATGATCTGGCGGTGCAGCGGGATGGTGTTGACCTGCGCGCGCCACGCCGCAAGCGCCGCCTTGATCAGCTCTTCGCGCTTCTTCGGGTCGGGCTCGACGCTGCTCTGTGCCGCCAATTCGTCGAATTTGTCATTGCGCCAATTGCCGTAGTTGTAAAGCCCCACGCCCTTGTCGCCACGGTTGCGCAACACCGGCGTCATCGTCGTTTCAGCGTCGGTGATCGAACCGCCCCAGCCGTACAGGAACAGGCTGGTGTCCAGCTTTTCCAGCTTGGGGAAATAGGTGGCGCGCGGCATCGCTGAAACGCGGACCTTGATCTTCAGCTGCGCCCACATGCTGGCCAGGGCGATGCAGATTTCTTCGTCGTTGACATAGCGGTTGTTCGGGCAGTCCAGCGTGACCTCGAAACCGTCGGCATAGCCGGCCTCGGCCATCAGCGCTCGGGCCTTGGTCAGGTCGAAAGGCAGGCGCGTTTCCAGCGATGGGTCGTTGTAGGCGCCGGCCGGCGAAGGCGTGGCGCCGCCCGTGGGCACGCTCTGGCCGTTCATCAGCTTGGTCTTCATCGCTTCGATGTCGATGGCGTGGTACATCGCCTGGCGCACGCGCAAATCCTTGAACGGATTCTTGTCACCAGGCACCTTGGCGTACAGCAGCTTATCGCGCGCCTGGTCCATGCCCAGGAAGAGGATGCGGTTCTCCGGCCCGTCGATGATCTTCACGCCGCTGGTATTGCGCAGCCGGGCGATATCGCGCGGCGCGGGGTCGAGCACGAAATCGATCTCGCCCGAGACCAGGGCCGCCAGGCGCGTGGCGTCGTTGGCAATCGGCGTGTAGACGATTTCCTGCACGTTGCCGCTGAAGGTGCCCCACCAGGCCGGATTTCGTTTGAAGGTCGTCTTGATGCCTGGCTGGCGCTGCACCAGCCTGTACGGGCCGGTGCCGTTGGCGTTGAACGAGGCGTAGCTTTCTTCCTTGTTCTTGAAGTCCAGCGGCTTGGTGACCTTGTTCTTCTCCGCCCAGCTGCGGCTCATGATCTGCACCGTGCCCAGGTGCTGCAGGAAGATGGGGTTGACCTTGTCGAGCCTGAAGTCCACGGTCAGCGCGTCCGCGGCCACCGCCGTGCCCAGGGCGTTGGCGTAAACGCTGAGCTGCGATGTCGGCTCCTTGGCGCGCTGGATTGAAAAAACCACGTCGGCGGCCGTGAAGGGGCTGCCGTCGTGGAATGTCACGTTCGGGCGCAACTTGAAACGCCAGGCCAGCGGGCCGGTTTGCTGCCAGCTCAAGGCCAGGCGCGGCTGCAGGTTCAGTTGCCGGTCGCGATCCACCAGGGTTTCGTAGACCTGGCCGTTGATCTGGTTGGTCAGGCCTTCGTTCTGCGAATGCGGGTCCATGGTCTGGGTGTCGCCCTGGCTGGCCCAGCGCAGGGTCTGAGCCTGGGCCGGTGCAGACCAGGACAAAACCAGCGTCGCAGCCAATGCCGTGCGCAATAGGAAATTTTTCATGGGGCCTCCGAGTCGGTTCACTGGCTGCGGAGTTTAGGCAAAGCTGCCTGCCCCCAAGTACGGCGGCAGCTTCAGCGCCCAGTGCGGCGCAGGGCGGCAGGCTCAGCCCACAGTTCGTTCAGCTGCGGGAAGCGCTCTTCGGCCCCCACTTCGCGGCCAACGATGCGGTCGCTGCAGGCTGCAGCCGACAGGTCCACCACAGTGGCCGTAATCGGCATCTCGGTCCGGGTCGAATAAAAAACCTTCACGACCGGAGACACCAGCGCGTGAGGGTTCTGCTCCATCACCACCGCCAACCGACCCGATTCCAACCGCACGGCAGAACCGATCGGGTAGATCCCCAGGCTTTTCACGAACGAGGCAAACAAGGCCTGGTCGAAATGCCCTTCCCAGCTGGCCATGCGGGCGATGCTTTCTGCGGGGTCCCAGCCGCGTTTGTAGGGGCGGTTCGAGGTGATGGCGTCGTAGACATCACAGATCGCGCCCAGCAGGGCCATCTCGCTGATGTGGTCGCCAGCCAGGCGGTGCGGATAGCCGGTGCCGTCGATGCGCTCGTGGTGGTGCAGCACCACGTCCAGCACGCCGGCGGTGGTGCCCCGCCCTTCCTTGAGCAATTCGTGGCCGCGCTCGGGGTGGGTGCGCATGATGGCGAACTCGGCGTCGGTGAGTTTGCCGGGCTTGCCCAGCACCTCGGGCGGCATCACGGCCTTGCCCACGTCGTGCATCAACCCTGCCAGGCACGCTTCGCGGCACTGCGTTTCGTCCCAGCCCAGCTGGCGCGCCGTGGCGGCCATCAGCGCACTCACGGCCACGGAATGCATGAAGCTGTAGTCGTCTTGCGTCTTCAGCCGCGCCAGGCTGAGCAAGGCGCCGGGGTTGCGCTGCACCGAAGCGGAAATTTCTTCCACCAGGGGCAGCGCGCCTTCGGCGTGAACCGTGCGCCCCAGGCGCGCTTCGCTGAACATCGACATCACCCCGGCCCGGCCACGGTTGCAAATAGCCGCAGCTTGCTGCAGTTCGTCTTGCATGCTGCGTGACGCCTGCGGCGGGCTTGACGCATCGGTAGGTGCAGGCGCGGTCAGCCTTGCCGTCACTGTGGCAAGTGCCGGGGTCAGGACCGCAGCCGCGGGCGACGAGGGCTCAGGTGACGCTGCCACGTCCAGGCCCTTGGCGGGATCGATCCACACTTCCGCCACCGCGCTTGCCTGCAACTTGCGCAGGTCTGCCGGGCTGTTCAGCAAGAACTTGGTGCGCCAGAAGGGGTGTTCGATCCACGCCCCTTCCATGGCGTGCAGGTGCATGCCAACGCGCAAGTCTTTCACCGCGATCTTTTTCAACATTCAGCGCTCAGGTAATAGGGGCAACGTTGGGCGTGTGTCGTTATCGGCGCCAGCGGGCAGGGCTTGAGAACGGCTGTCGGCCTATGCTCGGGGCCATGAACCCCACCAATGAAACCTTGCGCGAAGCCCTGGCGCGCAATGTGCGTGACGCGCTGACGGAAGACATGGGCCGTGGTGACTGGACAGCGCAACTGGTGCCCGCTGGACGGCGCGCGCGCGCCACCGTGGTGGCCAAAGACGCCGCCGTGATTTGCGGCCGGCCCTGGTTCGATGCCTGTTTCCGTGCCCTGGACACCGCGGCGCAGATCGACTGGGCGGCCGCCGAAGGCACAGCCGTGGCCGCAGGCAGCGTGGTGTGCAGCATTCAGGCTGAAACACGCGCCCTGCTCAGCGCCGAACGCCCCGCACTGAACTTTCTGCAGATGCTTTCTGCCGTGGCCACGAGTACGCGCACCTATGTGGAAGCCATCGCCGGCCTGTCGCCGAACCCGCGCGGCTGCTGGGTGCTGGACACGCGCAAGACGATGCCCGGCCTGCGCCAGGCGCAGAAATATGCGGTACGTACGGGCGGCGGGCGCAACCAGCGCATGGCGCTGTGGGACGGCGTTCTGATCAAGGAAAACCACATCGCCGCTGCCGGGGGTGTAGCGGCTGCCTTGCGCGCTGCTTTCGCGCTGGATTCCGGCGTGTCGGTGCAGGTGGAAGTGGAAACCCTGACCGAGCTGGAAGAAGCTTTGGCCGCTGGCGCTGGCAGCGTGCTGCTGGACGACTTCAGCCTGGCCGACATGCGGGCGGCCTGCGCCTTGAACGCAGCCAGCGCGAGCCCGGCTTTGCTGGAGGTTTCCGGCGGCGTCGATCTGGACAGCATCCGTGCCATTGCAGCCACCGGCGTGGACCGTATTTCGGTAGGTAAGCTGACCAAGGACGTGCGCGCCGTGGACTTGTCTCTGCGGCTTTTGCCCTGAACTGCTGACCATGCAGCTTCCTATTGCCGATATGACTTGCGCGTCCTGCGTGGGCCGCGTCGAAAAAGCCTTGCGCGCCGTACCGGGGGTAGCGGATGTCAGCGTCAACCTGGCGCTGGAAAACGCGGAGGTCACCGCTGTGCCGGGCCAGGTGCCGACCGTCGCGTCCTTGCTGGCTGCCGTGCAGAAAGCTGGCTACCAGGTGCCGCAAAAGGAATGGCGGCTGCAGATCGGTGACATGACCTGCGCCTCTTGCGTCGGCCGTGTCGAAGCAGCCTTGAGCAAGCTGCCCGGCGTGCTGTCTGCGAGCGTGAACCTGGCGACCGAGCGGGCCAGCGTCATTGCACTGGCCGATGTACCGCTGGAACGGCTGCTGGCAGCCGTCACCAAGGCAGGCTATGCCGCGAAGGAAGACCGCCAAGCTGGCGATCAAGCCGCAGCAGCACCAGCCGCAGACAAACGCCTGTTGACCGAGGGCCGCGCCGTGGTTCTGGGCATATTGATGACCCTCCCGCTGGTGGCCCCAATGGTTCTGCAGCCCTTCGGCATCCACGCGATGTTGCCGGGCGGCTGGCAACTGTTGCTGGCCGGCATCGTTCAAGGGGTGCTGGGCTGGCGTTTTTACCGTGCCGGCTGGTTGGCGGTGCGCGCCGGTGCAGGCAACATGGACCTGCTGGTGGCGCTGGGCACGTCGGCGGCGTTCGGCTTGAGCGTGTTCATGCTGTGGCGCCATGGCGCGCAGGCCGGCATGGCGCACTTGTATTTCGAGGCTTCCGCCAGCGTCATCACCCTGGTGCTGGTGGGCAAGTGGCTGGAAGGCCGCGCCAAGCGGCAGACCACCGAAGCCCTGCGCGCGCTCAACGCCCTGCGCCCGGCTATGGCCCGCGTGCTGCGCGACGGGGCCGAAGTGGAGCTGCCGCTGCACGAAGTGCGTGTGGGCGACATCGTGCGCGTGCGCCCCGGTGAACGCATGCCCGTGGACGGCGAAGTGACAGCCGGCCGCAGCTATGTCGATGAATCGCTGATCACCGGCGAAAGCCAGCCGGTGGCCAAAAGCCCGGGCGACCGCGTCACAGGTGGCGCCATCAATGCCGACGGCGCGTTGACCGTGAAAACGTTGGTCGTGGGCGCCGAGACCACGCTGGCGCGCATCGTGCGCCTGGTCGAAAGTGCCCAAGCCGGCAAAGCGCCTGTGCAACGCCTGGTGGACCGTGTCAGCGCCGTTTTCGTGCCTGTGGTGCTGGGCATTGCCGCCATCACCCTGGTGGGCTGGATCGCGGCGGGCGTGCCTTGGGAAGAAGCGGTGATCCACGCGGTTTCCGTCCTCGTCATCGCCTGCCCCTGCGCGCTGGGGCTGGCCACGCCCACGGCCATCATGGTGGGCACGGGTGCCGCAGCCCGCCACGGCATCCTCATCAAGGACGCTGCGGCCCTGGAACAAGCCCATGCGGTGACCCTGGTGGCATTCGACAAGACCGGCACGCTGACCGAAGGCAAGCCGCGCCTGGTGCAGGCCCAGCCGGTGGCAGGCCTGGCCAGCAGCGAACTCATTCGCCTGGCTGCAGCCTTGCAACAAGCCAGCGAACACCCGCTGGCGCGTGCCGTGTTGTCTGCCGCCGATGGCATGGCCGTGCCCCCGGCCGAAGACACCACCGCCCTGCCCGGCCGCGGCTTGCAGGGGCGTGTCGAAGGACGTCTGCTGGCGCTGGGCAGCCCGCGCTTGCTGCAGGAAAGCGGCGCCAGCGCCGGCGCGCTCGGGGCCCAGGCCGACGAGCTGACTGCACAAGGCCGAACGGTTTCCTGGTTGATGTGCAGGAGCAGCGACACGAGCGACGGAGCCGCCCAGACCCTGGGTTTTCTGGCCTTCGGCGACGCCGTCAAGCCCGGCGCCGCCCAAGCCGTGGCGCGCCTGCACGCAGCCGGTCTGAAAACCGTGCTCTTGACGGGCGACAACCGCGGCAGCGCCCGGTCCGTGGCCGCGGCGCTGGGCATCAAGGAAGTACGCGCTGAAGTGCTGCCCGCCGACAAGGCCGATGCCGTGCGCGAATTGCACAGCCGCGGCGAAGTGGTGGCCATGGTGGGCGACGGCATCAACGATGCACCCGCCCTGGCAGCCGCCGATGTCGGCATCGCCATGGCCACGGGCACCGACGTGGCCATGGACACGGCAGGCATCACGCTGATGCAGGGCGACCCGCAGCGTGTGGCCGATGCGCTGGACATCTCGCGCCGCACCTATGCCACGCTTAAGCGCGGTTTGTTCTGGGCCTTTGCCTACAACGTCGTCGGCTTGCCCCTGGCGGCGTTCGGCTACTTGAGCCCCGTGTTTGCCGGCGCGGCGATGGCATTGTCCAGCGTCAGCGTGGTGGGCAATGCCTTGCTGCTGCGGCGCTGGAAGCCGCCCGCGCGGCCGGACTTGGCGCCAGCTGGCCCCAAGGTGACAGCGGCTGAAGCCCATGTGGCTTAGCCTCGCTGGCTATGCTTGAACAGACCTACCAGGAACGCCGCCCAGCCACCGAGCGCTGGGTCGATGTGCGCGGCCTGACCTACCACCTGCGCTGCTGGGGCGACGCATCACAAGTCAGCGCCATGCGGCCGCCGCTGCTGCTGATGCACGGCTGGATGGACGTGGCCGCCTCGTTCCAGTTCGTCGTCGACGCCCTGCACGCCGCAGAAGGTGCAGGCCGCTACATCGTCGCGGCCGACTGGCGAGGCTTCGGCCTGAGCAGCAACGCCCCGACCGACAGCTACTGGTTTCCGGACTACCTGGCCGACCTGGATGTGCTGGTCGGTCTGCTGCTGACCGAAACACAACCGGCCACCCAGATCGATCTGGTGGGCCACAGCATGGGCGGCAACGTGGTGATGAGCTATGCCGGCCTGCGCCCGCAGCACATCCGTCGCCTGGTCAATCTGGAAGGCTTCGGCATGCCGCGCACCGACGCGCAGCAAGCACCCAAGCGCTTGCTGCAATGGCTGGACGAGCTGAAAACGCCGGCTGCACTGCGCGACTACGGCAGCGCACAAGAGGTGGCCGCGCGGCTGATGAAGAACAACCCGCTGTTGCCGCCCGACAAGGCCGCCTGGCTGGCAGAACACTGGGCGCGGCCCGACGCCCACGGCCGCTGGCAGATCCTGGGCGACCCGGCGCACAAGCGCGTGAACCCCCTGCTCTATCAAGTCGAAGAAGTGCTGGCCACCTGGCGCCAGATCGCGGCCCCTGTGCTGTGGGTAGAAGGCGACCAGACGGACGTAACGAAGTGGTGGGGCAACCGCTACCCGCGCAGCGACTTCGATGCCCGGCTGACTGTTGTGCCCCAGGTGCAGCGCGTGCTGCTTTCGCCCTGCGGCCACATGCTGCACCACGACCAGCCGGAAGCGCTGGCGCAACATCTGCTGGCGCATCTGGCGTGATGCCAAAATACCGCGCATGGACACCGAACAAATCAACGCCATCGGCTCGCTGCTTGCCGACCTGAGCACCCGCACCCAGCAGCTTCGGGGGTATCTTTGACTACGACCGCAAATCACTGCGCTTGAACGAGGTCAACGCCGCACTGGAGAATCCGGCGGTGTGGAACGACCCCAAGCGCGCTCAAGAGTTGGGCCGCGAAAAGAAGATGCTGGAAAACGTGGTCGGCACCATCGGCCACCTGCAGAGCAACCTGTCTGACAACACCGAGCTCTACGAGATGAGCAAGGCTGAAGCGGCGATCGACGACCTGGTCACGATCGAAGCCGAGGCCAGAAAGTTGGAAACAGCAGTTGAACAGCTGGAATTTCGGCGCATGTTCAACAACCCGGCCGACCCTGGCAGCTGCTTCATCGACATCCAGGCCGGCGCTGGCGGCACCGAAGCCTGCGACTGGGCCGGCATGCTGCTGCGCCAGTACCTGAAGTATTGCGAGCGCAAAGGCTTCACCGCCACGCTGGAAGATGAGACGCCGGGCGAAATCGCCGGCATCAAAAGCGCCACGCTGAAAGTGGAAGGCGACTACGCCTTCGGCCACCTGCGCACCGAAACCGGCGTGCACCGCCTGGTACGCAAGAGCCCGTTCGACAGCGCCGGCGGCCGACACACCAGCTTCGCTTCGCTCTTCGTCTACCCCGAGGTCGACGATTCGATCGAGATCGACATCAACCCGTCCGATGTGCGCACAGATACCTTCAGAGCTTCGGGCGCGGGTGGCCAGCACATCAACAAGACCGATTCGGCCGTGCGGCTGACGCACATTCCCACCGGCATCGTCGTGCAATGCCAGGACGGACGCAGCCAGCACGGCAACCGTGACGTGGCTTGGAAGCGGCTGCGTTCGCGCCTCTTCGACCACGAGATGCGCAAGCGCATGGAAGAGCAGCAGAAGCTGGAAGACACCAAGACCGACGTCGGCTGGGGCCACCAGATCCGCAGCTACGTGCTGGACCAGAGCCGCATCAAGGACCTGCGCACCAATGTCGAGATCAGCAATACCCAGAAAGTGCTGGACGGCGATCTCGACCCCTTCATCGAAGCCAGCCTGAAGCAAGGGCTGTAGCCCGCTGCCAGCTGCTGGCCGGCGGCCTTAGCGGTCAGAGCCAAAAACCTGAGAACACCATGCGAGAAGGCACTGCCACTTTGGTGCGACGCGAAGACTATGTCGCGCCGGCCTACACCATCCGCCGCGTCGAACTGACTTTCGATCTGGAACCAGCCAAGACCATCGTCGCCAGCAAGCTGCACATCGAGCGTAACGAAGGCGTGCCCCACCAGCCGCTGCGGCTGCATGGCGAG
Source organism: Burkholderiales bacterium (assembly GCA_038209585.1). GTDB lineage: Bacteria > Pseudomonadota > Gammaproteobacteria > Burkholderiales > Burkholderiaceae_C > Rubrivivax. Next base: position 1,641 of record JBBQXN010000030.1, on the reverse strand, counting down.
GATCTGACCCTGCTTCGTGTGCAGGCCGATGGTGCCAGCGTGTCTTTCCGCCACGAAAACGGCGATCTCGTCATCGACAACCCGCCCGAGGCGACCCGCTTCGTGCTGGACATCCGCAACACCTGCGCGCCCGACAAGAACAGCCGTCTGCAGGGCCTGTACACCAGCCAGGGCGGTTTCTTCACGCAGTGCGAAGCCCAAGGCTTTCGCCGCATCACCTATTTTCTCGACCGGCCCGATGTGATGGCCGAATACACCGTGCTGCTGCGTGCCGACAAGGCCCGCTACCCGGTGCTGCTGAGCAATGGCAACCTGGTCGAAGAAGGCCTGCTGGACCACGGCCGGCACTTCGCCAAGTGGCATGACCCCTTCCCCAAGCCCAGCTACCTGTTCGCCCTGGTGGCCGGGCGCCTGGTGGCGCGCGAGCAGCGCATCACCAGCCGCGCGGGCAAACAGCACCTGCTGCAGGTGTATGTGCGCGCTGGCGACCTGGACAAGACCGAGCACGCCATGAAGTCGCTGGTGGCCAGCGTGGTGTGGGACGAAGTGCGCTTCGGCCTGCCGCTGGACCTGGACCGCTACATGGTCGTGGCCACCGAGGACTTCAACGGCGGCGCGATGGAGAACAAGGGCCTGAACCTGTTCAACACCAAGTACGTGCTGGCCACGGCGCACACCGCCACCGACGACGACTTTGCCGGCATCGAAAGCGTCATCGCGCACGAGTACTTCCACAACTGGACAGGCAACCGCGTCACCTGCCGCGACTGGTTTCAACTGTCGCTGAAAGAAGGCCTGACCGTCTTCCGCGACCAGGAATTCAGCATGGACATGGCCGGCAGCGCTTCGGCCCGGGCGGTCAAGCGCATCGACGACGTGAAGCGGCTGCGGGCGACGCAATTCCCTGAAGACGCCGGCCCGATGGCGCACCCGGTGCGACCCGACAGCTATGTCGAGATCAACAACTTCTACACCGCCACCGTGTACGAGAAGGGTGCCGAAGTGGTGCGCATGATGCACACTTTGGTGGGCCGCGAAGGCTTTGCCCGCGGCATGAAGCTGTACTTCGAGCGCCACGACGGGCAGGCCGTGACCTGCGACGATTTCGCGCAGGCCATCGCCGATGCCAACCCGGGCAGCGAACTGAGCCAACGCTTGCTGCACTTCAAGAATTGGTATGCACAAGCCGGCACGCCGCGCGTGGCGGCCCATGGCGCATATGACGCCGATGCCCGCCGCTACACATTGACGCTGACGCAGTCGGGCAGCGCCCAGCCTTTCATCATTCCCGTCGTCACCGCCCTGCTCTCGAGCAGCGGCCAGAACTTGGCCGCGGAACGGCTGCTGGTGCTGGATCAACGCGAGCAGCAGTTCGTCTTCGAAGACATCGCCGAGTCCCCCGTGCCCTCGCTGCTGCGCGGCTTCAGCGCGCCGGTGCTGCTGGACGACGGCCTGGACGAAGCGCAGCGCCTGGTGCTGCTGGCCCACGACAGCGATGCTTTCAACCGTTGGGAAGCCGGCCAGCGGTTGATGCAGGCGGCCTTGCTGGCGGCGCTGGCGCCTGGGCATGCGGGCCCGCCCGTGATGTCCGACGCCTTGCTGCAAACCTTGCGCAGCGTGCTGCGCGACCCCCAGCTCGAC
>JBBQXN010000029.1:0-37311 GCA_038209585.1 Burkholderiales bacterium | reverse complement strand
GTCGCGCATCGTGCTCGACCGCAACCCGCTTTACCGCGAAGTGCGCTACGACGCCAGCCCGGCGCCTGATGACGCCGAAGGCCAGGCCATCCTGAAGCGGCTGAAGGGCCAACGCTTGCCCATGGTGGACAGGGTAGAGGTGGCCATCATCGATGAGAAGCAGCCCACCTGGCTGGCCTTCCTGAACGGCGAGGCCGACTGGGTGGACTTGCCCGACGGATTTGTCAGTGTGGCCATGCCCGGCGGCAAGCTGGCGCCGAACCTGGCCAAACGCGGCATGCGCGCTGAACAGGTGGTGCTGCCTTCAACGTACTACACCATGTTCAATATGGAACACCCGCTGGTCGGTGGCTATGCCGCACCGCAAGTAGCACTGCGCCGGGCCATCGCGCTGGCCATCGACGTCGACCGCGAAATCAGCCTTCTGCGCCATGGCTCAGCCATACCGGCACAAAGCCCCGTTTCCATCCATTTGAGTGGTTATGAACCCGCCTGGCGCAGCGAGATGAGCCAGTACAGCCCGGCCCGCGCGCGCGCCTTGCTGGACCTGTATGGCTACAAGGATGTCGACGGCGACGGCTGGCGCGAAACGCCTGAAGGCCAGCCCCTGGTGCTGGCAATGGCCACGCAGACGGCGCAGGAAAGTCGCCGCTTCGATGAGCTGATGAAACGCGACATGAAGGCGGTGGGCCTGCGCATGGTGTTCAACCCGGCGCAGTGGCCCGAACAGTACAAGGCCGCGCGCGCGGGCAAGCTGATGATGTGGTCGGTGAGTGGCCGCGCCAGCGCGCCCGACGGCATTCAGGGCCTGCTGCGCTATGACGGTGCGGCTTCTGGCGGCGTCAACCTTTCACGCTTCAACCTGCCAGAGATGAATCAGACCTTGGCGCAGCTGTTGGCCTTGCCAGACGGCCCTGAGCGCGACGCCTTGTTCGACCATGCCAAGCGCCTGACTGTGGTCTGGATGCCCTACAAGCTGCGCACCCACCTGGCCGCGACCACGCTTACCCAGCCCTGGTTGCTGGGTTTTCGCAGGCCGCTCTTCTGGAACAACTGGTTCGAGTTTGTCGATATCGAAGCGCATACCGCGCCCTGACAGCCCGCTTGGTTTTCAAGGCACGCTCATGCTGGAAGAGGCGGCTGCCCACCGCTGGCCAGCAGGTCGGTATAGGAGCCGGCCATGCGCTCGGCGCCGGCCAGGCCCAGTGCCTGCATCAATGCTTCGGCGATGCTTTGGCCTTCGGCGTCTGTCTGGCCTTCATGGAGCACGACTTCAAGTTCCATGAAATCACCCAGGCCTTCCACGCGGTCCAGGTGAATCCGCGTTTGCCCGTGCAGCAGCAGCCAGCGCCGCTTGACCACACGCCCGGCTGCACCGCAGGCGCGTTCCAGCGCCAGCGCCAGGGCGTCAGCATCTGCAGCGGCCACCGGCACGCGCACATAGTCGCTGGCGCGGGCCTCCTGCCCGTCTGCACGGTGGTAGTGGATGAGCTCTGCAGACCCGCCTGAATCACCAGAAACGTCAACCAGCCTGCGCAATTTCAGCCTGCCATGGCGGGCGGCGAAGAAGCGGTCGTCTTGCGCAATCAGGGTGGACGCAGCGCCCGTGTGTGCTTGTGCGCGTGTCAGCAGCGCGTCGAAGTCGACCACGCGGGCCTTGATTTCTATGTTTCTTGGCATGCACAGCAGGATGCCACAGCACTGAATTTGTCAGACAGCGCCGATAGCTTGTTGCGCCTGGGCGATTCATCATGCTGCGGATGATTCGACGCGTCTTTCTCTGGGCTGTGCTTCTGGGCTTGGCCCTGGTGGCGTGGAGCCACGGCAAGTGGTGGCAACTGCCTGACCGGCACAACCCCTTGGCGCCCCTGCAATTTGCCGAGCCGCCGGGTTGGCTCACGCGCTACAAGCTGGACAAGCTGGACGACCAACCTGCAGCCTGCCTGGCCACACTGGCGCAGTCGCCGCTGCGCTTTCAACCGCAGGCCGACCGGGAAGCAGCGCCTGGTTGCCTGCTGGAGAACGTGGTGCGAATAGAGAAAACTGCGTTGGCCGTGGGCGAGCCATTCCTGCTGTCTTGCCGAGCAGCGGTTTCCCTGGCGCTGTGGGAGCACCACGCCCTGCAGCCCGCGGCGCAGGCCATTCTGGGCAGCCGCGTGGTGCGTCTGCAGCATTACGGCAGCTTCGCCTGCCGCAATGTCTACGGTCGCGAAAGCGGGCGCCGCAGCCAGCATGCCAGCGCCGATGCTCTGGATGTGGCCGGTTTCGTGCTGGAAGATGCGCGGCGCATCACGGTGGCTGCACATTGGCGCGGGCAGGATGCGCGAGCCGACTTTCTGCGTTCGGTGCATGCGCAGGCCTGCAATTACTTCAGCAGCGTGCTGGGGCCGGACTACAACGCCGCACATGCCGACCACTTTCATTTCGACCGGGGCAGCTTTCGCGTCTGTCGTTAGTTCTGACGGCTACAGCTCAGCCAGCAATTCGTAGGAACGCAGCCGCGCCGAATGCGCGTGCACGGCGCAGGCCACCAGTAATTCATCAGCGCCGGTTTTCTGCACCAGTGCGTCCAGCTGCCGCCTCACGGTTTGCGGCGACCCCATTGCGCTGGCGGCCAGCATGCGCTGCACGCCGGCTTTTTCTGGCGCCGTCCAGCGCTCTTCCATCTCGGCCGGGTCGATGGGCCGGGGCAGCGGCCCCCGCTGCCCGCACAGCATGCCCAGAAAGCGCTGTTGCACGGATGTGAACAGCCGGGCAGCTTCGGCATCGGTATCGGCCACGACCACATTCGCGGCCACGATCGCGTAGGGTTTGGGGCCATCGCTTGAAGGCCTGTAGCCGCCGCGATAAAGCGCCAGCGCCTGCATCAGCATGTCTGGCGCGAAGTGCGAAGCAAAGGCAAAAGGCAGGCCCAGGTGCGCAGCCAGCTGCGCGCTGTACAGGCTGGATCCGAGCAGCCAGATGGGCACGCGCGTGCCCACGCCGGGTATGGCACGCACGGACTGGTGTCCGCCGGCGTCTGACAGGTAGGCCTGCAGCTCCATCACGTCGCGCGGGAAGCCGTCTTCGCTCTCGGTTTCCATGTGCCGGCGCAGCGCGTGCATCGTCAGGCGATCGGTGCCTGGCGCGCGGCCCAGGCCCAGGTCGATGCGCCCGGGGTACAGCGTGGCCAACGTGCCGAACTGTTCTGCCACCACCAGCGGCGCATGGTTGGGTAGCATGATGCCGCCCGAGCCCACGCGGATGCGATTCGTGCCACCGGCGATGTGGCCTACCAGCACGGCGGTGGCCGAGCTGGCCACGCTGTCCATGTTGTGGTGTTCTGCGACCCAGTAGCGGCAGTAGCCCCAGTCGTCGGCGTGGCGCGCCAGGTCCAGCGTGTGGGCCAGGGCGGTGGCGGCATTGCTGCCTTCAACGATGGGTGCCAGGTCCAGCACCGACAAGGTAGTTTTCATGTGCGTACTCCGGTCAGCCAGGCGGCATCCTGGAAACGCCCAACATACAGCGCCACGGCGGCCAGCACAAACACCAGCAGCCACAGCCAGCGGCCAGTCTGCTTGGGTGCATACGGGTCTTTCATGCGCCTGTCGGCTCCCGCTGGCAATGCCGCCTTGCGTGTGAGCGAAGCGCCCAGCGGCACGTTGATGCGCATGCGGCCATTGATGGCCCAGCCGCTGGCGTCCAGGATAGGCCCCAGGCTGCGCTGGCGCAGCTTCAGCCACGCAATCAGCATGCTGGGCCCCGAGATCGCCAGCACGATGCCGAGCAGCCCCGCTGGTATCCACCAGCCCAGGTCGACGAAGCTGGCGAACACGCCCACCAGCACCGCGCTGATGCTGCCCAAAGCCACGCCCAGCGCGGCCACGGTACCCACGTCGATGCGGCTGGTGCCGTCTTTGGCGCTGTCTACAGCCGGCGGCGTCTTGTCTGCCGTGGTGGTGCGCTGTGCCAGATTGCCCAGAAAGCCTTGCGATTTCTGGTCGCTGGCCGCTGCACGCTTGGCCACTTGCTCTTCAATCAGCCGCAGGAACTTCTTGTACGGCGAAAAGAACGCCTGGCGTACGCTGAGCGGGTTCTCGATGACCTTGGAAATCGTGGCGTCCCAATCGTTGCCCTGGCGGTCGTAGAAGATGCCGTTGCGCCCGGCAAACAGAAAGTCCACGTCGCCGGCAGTGAACGCGGCCACGATGGTTTTCTTCTGGGGTTGGCCCTGTAATTCGCGCCTGCAATCGCAATAGGCGAGGTAGGTCTTGGCCAGGCCGGCCAGCTTGACATGTTTTCCCACGTCGTCTACTTCGATGGCCAGCTGGCAGCTGCGTGCGTCCAGATACAGCACGCCGGCTTCGAAGATGGCGCCTTGACGGCTGTAGAACTCTGAGAACGAAACGTAGTTGTTCAGCAGATGCACCAGGTCGCGTTTGAAACGCAGCATCTTTTCCAGTGCCAGCACGCGGGGGTTCGACGGACCGGCATCGGTATCGAGCGCAATCAGTGCAGACAGCGTTGCCTGGCGGCCTTCTGCCAGCAAGCCGGCCAGGGCATCGGCAGACACGCCGTCCAGCGCCGTGGGCGGGCGTTCGACCAGCCAGCTGCTGCAGGGCCCCATCTGAACTTTCAATCGTTCCCAGTCTTCTTCGGTCAGCCTGTCCAGCGTGCGTGCAAGCAGCGGCTGCGCCACTTTCAGCTGCAGCGCGGCCACGCGCGCTGCCCAAGCCGGGTTCAACCCTGTTTGCAAGGGCAGGGCGCGGCCAGGGGCGGCGGTGGCCAGGGGCATCTGCGCGATGCCGGTGGTTTGCGTGTCGAGCACGGAAGTGTGCAAGGCCAGGTAGTCGTCTGCGCTGGGGTTCAGCGCGGCTGCGGCGCCTTCGTCGAAGGCAGCCAGGCGGCAACGCACGAAGTAGTCGTCGACCTTGGCGCGCACGGCATGCAGCGCCTCGCAGGCGACGAGCGAATCTGCGCCCAGCGGCGTCAACAGGGGTTCGGTTTGCAGCCGGCCGCGCCAGGCATGCAGGGCCGTGGCTTGCGCGAAGAACAGCTCCGCATGGGCTGCGTCCACGCCGAGCTTGCCGTTGCTGTCTGCCACCCCGCCCACGGTGTCGATGATGGTCTGGATCAGCAGTGCAGTGGCGGGGTCGTCGGCCGCCGACAGCGGCACCACGCCGTCGCCGTTCAGGCCGCGTTCGGCCAGCACCTCTTGACGCGTGGCCAGGTCGGCCAGCGTGAGCGCATCGGCATCGGGCCGGCCCGCCACGGCGAGCAGCGCTTTGGCTTCTGCGGCCAGCAACTGACCGTCTTCACTTTCCACCCGGATGGCCGACAGCGGCAGCCCGTCGCCGCCGGCTACCAGCAGGTCGGGGTCAACGAAATGTTCGGCCACCCAGCGGCTCACGGCGATCAGTTCAGGCGGGCGGATTCGCCCGTCACCGTCGCTGTCGATCAGGTCCAGCGTGCGGGAGTCGAAAGCCAAGCCGCGCGTAGGGCAGGCCAGCGCCACCCAGAGCTTCTGGTCCAGGTGCTCGAGGTTGACGATGTCGGCACCGTTGCGGATGACGACCTGGTCGATACCGCCTGAGCGGATGAACTTCCAGCGGTGGTGTCCTTGCGGCATCAGGCGCGCCCTGACCGCCGGCTGCGCGGCTGCAGCTTGTCCAGCTCGGCCAGTTGCTGCTTCAAGAGCAGGAGCAGGGTGCGCGCATGTTCCAGCGGCATGCTCAGGCAGCTGCTGGCGGCTTGGTCGTCGCGTTGCACCCGCGTGGTCACCAGGGCGTCGACGTGGATCAGGATCACGCCTTTGTCGTGGCGCATGGCTTTCAGGCGCTGCACTTCGATGTCGTAAGGTTTCATGGTCGTTGACGCAGAGCGTTAAAACACTGATTTTCGGGTCATTGTGGGTAGGGGTCGTCAACAATGGCCCTGTCCGCCAGAACGGCCTGCTGGCCGGCTTCGTAAATCCCTCGCTGCACATGCAAATTCAATCCACCACCCCTATATTCGTCGCCGGCGCCGGCATCATGGGCGCAGGCATTGCGCAAGTGGCCGCGCTGGCCGGTCACCCGGTGCGCTTCTTCGACGTGCGTGAAGGGGCAGCGGCAGCCGCCGTGAGCAAGCTGGCCACCACATTCGACAACCTGGTGGCCAAGGGCCGGCTGGAGGCTGCTGCAGCGCAGGCTGCGCTGGCGCGCATCGAGCCGGTGACTGCCTTGGCCCATGCTGCAGGAACGGGGCTGGTGATTGAAGCCATCGTCGAACAACTGCAAGCCAAGCGCGCCCTGTTTGCTGCACTGGAGCACATCGTTGCGGCAGACTGCGTGCTGGCCACCAACACCAGTTCCATTTCAGTCACGGCCATCGCGGGTGGCCTGCAGCAGCCGGGGCGCGTCGTCGGCATGCACTTCTTCAACCCCGTGCCGCTGATGAAGCTGGTTGAAGTCGTCAGCGGCTTGCAGACCGACCCGGCGGTGGCTGAAGCCATCTTCGCGCTGGGCGAGGCCTGGGGCAAAACGCCGGTGCATGCACGCAGCACGCCGGGCTTCATCGTCAACCGCATTGCCCGGCCCTACTACGCTGAATGCCTGGCCTTGCTGCAAGAGCAGGCCGCGGCGCCAGAGGTGCTGGACGCAGCGATGCGCGGCGCGGGCTTCCGCATGGGGCCTTGCGAGCTGATCGACTTGATCGGGCAAGACACCAATCTCGCCGTCACGCAGTCGGTGTTCGAGGCCAACTTTTTCGACAAGCGCTACCAGCCCAGCGGCTTGCAGCGCGAGATGGTGGCCGGCGGCTTGCTCGGGCGCAAAAGCGGGCAGGGCTTCTTCAGCTATCCGGCTGGTGCGCCGGCCCTGTCTGGCCTGCCCTTGGTACCCGTGACAGCGCCTGACCCACTGGTCGTTCATGGTCGCGGTGCCATCGTCGATGCGCTGGCAGGCCGTGCCCTGGCAGCCTGGGGGTCGCCCGTGCCGCGCGAACAAAACAGCGGCTGGACCGGCTTGCAAGCCGGCCGGCTGCGCCTGATGCTGACCGACGGCCGCACGGCGGCAGAGCGGGCGGCTGAGCTGGGCACCGATTTCGGGAAGTTCCGCGGCACAGACGAGGTGGTGGTCATCGACCGCCTGTTCGTGTTGCCCCTGCCCGCCGGTACGCCCCTGGCATTCGCGGTGGCGAACGACGCCGTGCAAGAAGAAGCGGCAGCCTTCCTGGCCACACTGGGCTTCTTGCCGCTGCCCGTGGCGGACACCCCCGGCCTGGTGGCCGCGCGCACGGTAGCCATGCTCATCAACGAGGCTGCAGACGCCGTGCTGCAAGGTGTGTGCAATGAAGCGGGCGCAGACGCGGCGATGAAGCTGGGCCTGAACTACCCGGCTGGCCCGTTCGAATTCTTGCAAGCCTGGCCCGTTCATGAACTCATCAGTCTGCTCGAAAGACTCGACCAGATGTACCGTGGCGAGCGCTACCGCATCAGTCCCTGGCTGCGCCGTCTGGGGCATCAAACTTCCAACCGCTCATGAACCACGCCTTTATCTGCGACGCTGTTCGCACCCCTTTCGGTCGCTACGGCGGTGCCTTGGCTTCCGTTCGCACCGACGACCTGGCAGCCCTGCCGTTGCGCGCCTTGATGGCGCGCAACCTGGCAGTGGACTGGGCGGCTGTATCTGATGTGATCTACGGTTGCGCCAACCAGGCCGGCGAAGATAACCGCAACGTGGCACGCATGGCGGCGTTGCTGGCCGGACTGCCCGTGGACGTGCCAGGCGCGACGCTGAACCGGCTGTGCGGCAGCGGACTGGACGCCGTGGGTACGGCAGCGCGCGCCATCAAGTCCGGTGAAGCTGAACTGATGATCGCCGGCGGTGTGGAAAGCATGAGCCGCGCGCCTTTCGTCATGCCCAAGGCCAGCAGCGCCTTCAGCCGCGACAACGCCGTCTTCGATTCCACCATCGGCTGGCGCTTCGTCAACCAGCTGATGCAGCAGCAGTACGGCATCGACTCGATGCCCGAGACGGCTGAGAACGTGGCGCAGCAATTCGGCATCGAACGTGAAGCGCAAGACCGCATGGCGCTGCGGTCGCAGCAGCGCGCCTTGGCCGCGCAGCAGGCCGGCTTCTTTGACGCCGAGATCGTGCCTGTGAGCCTGCCGCAGAAGAAAGGCGACCCGCTGGTGGTGAACTGCGACGAGCACCCGCGCCAGACCAGCCTGGAAGCGCTGGCGCGGCTGAAGCCCATCGTTCAAACGTTGAATCACGTGGGCAGCGTGACGGCCGGCAACGCCAGCGGCGTGAACGATGGCGCCTGCGCGCTGCTGTTGGCGAGCGAAGCTGCTGCTGCGCGGCACGGCCTGGTGCCGCGTGCACGTGTGGTGGGCATGGCCACCGCTGGCGTGCCGCCGCGCATCATGGGCATGGGCCCGGCGCCAGCCACGCGCAAGGTGCTGGCGCTCACCGGCATCCAGCTCGAGCAGCTGGACGTGATCGAACTCAACGAAGCCTTCGCTGCCCAGGGCCTGGCCGTGCTGCGCGACCTGGGACTGAGTGACGACGACGCGCGCGTCAATCCCAACGGCGGCGCCATCGCCCTGGGGCACCCGCTGGGCGCCAGCGGCGCGCGGCTGGCCACCACGGCCGTGAACCAGTTGCACCGCAGCGGGGGTCGCTATGCCCTGGTCACCATGTGCATCGGCGTGGGGCAGGGTATTGCGCTGGTGTTGGAGCGCGTCTGACGAGGGGCCGCCCTGGCGCGCGCACAATCTGAGCGACATGCAAACACGGTTCTCACGCTGCTCTGTCGGCGGCGCCCTATCGGCACTGGCCTTGACGCTGGGCCTGACAGGCTGCGCCACGCGCTCGCGCGATGTGCAGCCCGAGGCCGCCAACCCGACTGATTACGCGCTGTGGTCGTGCGCACGCATCGACGACGAACTCGACCGTGTGCAGCAGCGTGCGGCAGACGTGGCCTATGCCGTAGACGAACGGGCCGGCAACAACATCCTGGCCTTGAGCGTGGGCGTGACGCTGTTCTGGCCCGCCATCATCGCCATGCGCCCCGCCGGCCCCGAAGCAGCAGAGCTGGCGCGGCTGAAGGGCACGGACGAAGCCTTGCGCGTGGCCGCAACGCGCGGCCAGTGCCCGCCACTGGGCATCACCGTGCCGCCCGAGCGCCTGGCTGCGTTCCCGCTGGTGCCCGGCGAGCGACTGGTGTTCGAGGACCGTGCCAGCCCGCGCCAGCCGCCCCAGCAGTGGGTGCTTGAACTCGTCGCCGTGCAGCGCACGCAGGCCGAATTCGAGCTGCTGGCCAAGCCGGGCGAAAGCAGCATGCGCAGCGGCCCCTGGCAGCAAGACCGGGCCGGCAACGTCACGCTGGCGCCCACGGGCAACCTGCAATGGCCGCGCTTGTTGCGCGGCGAGCTTCAGCTCGGCCAGGTCGTCGCCGGCGACATCCTGGTTTCCGGCGATCCGCAAGACCGCGCCCGCCTGCGCGGCCAGGTGGTGGCGGTGGGGCCACAGATCGTGGGCGACCGGCGTTTCGACGCAGCCGTGATCGAACTGTTTGGCGACGCACCGCGTGGCCGCGTCTACACCCATGTCAGCGGTGCGATGGTGATCGACCGCGAAAGCGGCCTGCTGCTGCGGCTGGACCTGACCAGCAGCAACAGCAGCTTTTCGCTGCAGCGGCGCTTGCAGCGCATCGAGGCGCGCCAGCCCTGAAGCTGCGGCACACATCTTTACGCCAGCCCCACATCGGCGTTACGCCACGCAAAGAAGATCCCTTCATCGACAACCGAACCCGGAGTTCCCAGATGAAGAACCTGCATCACACCACCGTCCAGGCTGCAACCCACACGGCATCCCGCGCCCTGCGCATGTTGGCTGTCACAGCCGTTGTCGCCATCAGCACCACGGCGCTGCAGACGGCACAGGCCGCCCCTGGCGGCTACGGTGAACGCGGCGGCTGGTCCATGAACGGCCCAGGCCCCCGCCACATGGACCGCATGCTCGACAGCGTGGACGCCACGGCAGAGCAACGCGCGCGGATCAAGCAGATCACCGAAGCCGGGCGCGCGGACATGAAGGCCCAGCGCGAGCAAGGCCAGTCTTTGCGCGAACAAAGTGCAGCCCTGTTCGCCCAACCCAACATCGACGCCCGCGCGGCTGAAGCGCTGCGCCAGCAGATGCTGGCCCAGCAAGACCAGGCCAGCAAGCGCAGGTTGCAGACCATGCTGGATGTGAGCCGAGTGCTGACGCCAGAGCAGCGCCAGAAGCTGGCGAACAAGATGCAGCAGCGCCGTGCCATGAAAGAACGCCATCAAGGCGAGCGCCAGGCTCTCGAAGGTCAGACCGCACGCTGAAAGGGGCGACCTGCCGTGCCCTGCCGTCTTTTGCTGATCGACGACGACGCCCGTCTCACCGACATGGTGGGCGACTACCTGCGCCGCAACGGCTTCGAGGTGGAGACGGCTGGCACCCTGGCCCAGGGCCGCGACCGGCTGCGCAGCACCACCTACGACGCGCTGCTGCTGGACCTGATGCTGCCCGACGGCGACGGCCTGGACATGACGCGTGAACTGCGCGGCAACCCGCGCACGCGCCGCCTGCCGCTTTTGATGTTGACTGCGCGGGGTGAGTCCACCGACCGCATCGTCGGCCTGGAAATGGGCGCCGACGATTACCTGCCCAAGCCTTTCGAGCCACGCGAACTGCTGGCGCGGGTGAAAGCCTTGCTGCGCCGCGCTGCACCCGAAGCGCAGGCCGACGACCTGCTGCAGTTTGGCCGCCTGGAAATCGACCTGGGCGCACGCCAGGCGCGGCTGGGCGGTGTGGCCTGCGACCTCACCAGCCACCAGTTCGAATTGCTCACGGTGCTGGCGCAAAACCCGGGCCGCGTGCTGTCGCGCGACCAGATCATGGATTCGCTGAAGGGCCATCCGCTGGAAGCCTTCGACCGCAGCATCGACGTGCACATTTCGCGCCTACGCGCCGTCATCGAAGACGACCCCAAAGCGCCGCGTCGCGTACTGACCGTGCGCGGAGCAGGTTATGTTTTTGCACGCAGGCAAGACGGGCCCGATAGTCGGCCCTGCATGGCCAGCGAGGTCTAGCCTTTGCGTTCGCTGTACCTGCGCATCTACCTCACGGTGGTGCTGGCCTTGGCACTCTTTGCCGCCGCTTCGGGCTGGCTGGTGCAGCGCCATCTGGATGAGCAGCGCATGCGGGCCGAGGGTGTGGTCAGAGAACGCATGTCGGCCTGGGCCGAACTGCTGCAGCGCGCGCTGCCGCCGCCAGGTGCTTCACCGGGTGAACAGGCGCTGGCGCTGAGCGACTGGTCGCAACGCCTGCGCGTGCCGATGGCGCTTGACGACGCGCAGGGGAACAGGCTGGCGTCCAGCAGCTCGTTCGTGCGCCGTGAACTCGATGGCCCCGGCCATGTCGCGCGCCTGATGGCCATTCGCCTGGACGACGGACGCATGCTGTGGGTGGCAAGGCCAGGCGCCCTGCGTGGCGGCCGCGGCCGGCTGGGCGAGCCGCCAGGTGCCGGGTCGGACCTGCGCGTGCCCTGGTTCGGCGTCCGCGCCTTGCCTGATGGCCTGGGCCTGGCGGCTTTGCTGGTGGTGCTGTTCCTGGCCGTGGCGGCTGGCGCCTTCCCGGTGGTGCGGCGGTTGACACGGCGGCTGGAAGCGCTCAAGCAAGGTGTGGAAGCCTTTGGCGGCGGTGCGCTGCACCGGCGCGTCGCTGAAGACGGCGACGACGAAGTGGCCGCCGTGGGCGCCAGCTTCAACCGTGCTGCAGGCCGTATCGAAGCGCTGTTGCGGTCGCACCAGAGCCTGCTGGCCAATGCCAGCCACGAACTGCGCAGCCCGCTGGCGCGTTTGAAGATGGCGGTGTCGTTGATGGAAGAGGCGCCTGAAGCACAGCGTGGCGCGCTCAAGCGCGAGATCGACACCAACATCGGCGAGCTCGACGCTTTGGTCGAAGAAGTGTTGCTGGCCAGCCGGCTGGACGCAGGCGCGCAGCCAGCGGCGCAAGAACAGGTGGCGCTGCTGGCCGTGGTGGCTGAAGAAGCCGCGCGCGTGGGCGCCACGGTCAACGCCGATGACCGCAGTGCCGCCGCAGGCTGGGTGGTCGGTGAAGAGCGCTTGCTGCGCCGCGCCGTACGCAACCTGCTGGAGAACGCCCGCCGCTACGGCAGCAGCGATATCGATATCGAGTTCGACGCTGGTGCTTCAAGCCTTGGCCAAAACATCTGTGTTCGCGTTCGTATTTGCGACCGCGGCCCAGGCGTGCTCGAGGCTTACCGCGAACGCATCTTCGAGCCCTTCTTCCGCTTGCCCGGCCATACGGAACGCGAAGGCGGCGCGGGCCTGGGCCTGTCCCTGGTGCGCCAGATCGCTCAGCGCCATGGCGGCTGTGTGCAGTGCCTGCCGCGCGCAGGCGGCGGCAGTTGTTTCGAGCTTCAGTTGCCGCGTGCGGCCACGCCCTGATTCAGCCGCAACACCCGCGCCATGAACGCCGTCAACAACACCGCAGCCACCACCAGCCCGGCTGTGGCCGCGATCCAGTAGCCCGGTGCGCCCTGCATGGCGGCGGGTACTTGGCCGCCCACGTTGAAGGCCAACAGGTAGCCGCCGCCCAGCCCCACGCCCCAAAGCGCTGCGACATAGATGAGCACGGGCACGGTGGCAATGCGGTAGGCGCGCAGCACGAAGGCCGTGATGGCCTGCACGGCATCAGCCAGGTGAAACAGCACCAACCAGCTGATCAGCGGCAGCGCAGCCGCCACCACCACCGGGTCGCCGGTGTACAGGCCCAGCACCAGCTCGCGCCCCAGGAAAACGCTGCAGCCCAGCACCCCTGCCACGGCCGTGCCCATGGCCAGGCTGTGCCAGGCGAGCCGGCGCGCGTCGCCAGGGTCGCCAGCGCCGATGCGCTGCGCCACCAGGATGCCGCTGGCATTGCCGATGGCCAGCGGCACCATGAACAGCAGTGACACCAGGTTCAGCGCCACCTGGTGCCCAGCCACGGCGGTGGTGCCGATGCGGGCGATGAACAGCGCCATGAAGGCGAAGCCGGTGACTTCGATGAGGATCGCCGCGCCCATGGGGATGCCCAACCGCAGTTGCGCCATCAGGGCCGGCCGGCTGGGTGCGTCCAGACCGCGACCCGTGATCTGGAAGCGGCTGTAGAACGGGTCGCGCCGCACGATCAGCCAGGCCACAACGAGCTGTGACCACATGACCATGGCTGTTGCGATGCCGCAGCCCTTCACGCCCAGCGCCGGTAGGCCGATGGCTGGCGCGCCGAAGACCAGCAGGCCCGTCAGCGGCACCTTCAGGCCCAGCCCACCCAGCTGCAACAGCATCACCGCCTTGGGTCGTGACACAGCGTTGTTGAAGCCACGGTAGACAGAGAACAGCAGCGAAGCCGGCAACGAGAAAGCCAGCGCCAGCAGATAGCCACGTACCTTGGCGCTGACCTCGGGCGTGGACTGGGCCAGCGCCAGGAACGGTGCGGGGAAGGCCAGCAGGCTGCTGCCCAGCACCGACATGCCCAGCGCCACCCACACGGCCTGGTGTACTTGCCGGCCTGCATCGGCATGCTGGCCGGCGCCGAAGAACTGCCCCACGATGGGCCCCACGGCCAGCACCACGCCCATGAAGCCGATGAAGACGGTGATGTACGCCGCGCCGCCTATGGCCAGTGCGGCCAGGTCGGTGGGCGAAGAGCGCGCCACCATCACCACATCGACCGTGGCAAAACCCAGCACCGCCAGTTGTCCGATCAACACGGGCCAGGCCAGCGGCACGAGGCGGCGAAGGCTGACGAAAAACGAGTGGCTCAAGTGCTGGCCGGGTTTTCAGTTTGTCTTTCGCGTGCGCGTTCGGCGTAACGGTTGAAGCGCCAGGCCGTGCCTTCCAGGCTGATGCGGCGCCAAACTTCGCGCTTTTCGCCCGGGCTGAAGGCGGGCCAGTGCTGCACTTCGTTGAACGTGCGCCCGCAGCCCTTGCACAGCTCGTCGCCCTGGCTGGTGCTGCAGATGGCGATGCAGGGCGCGTCCAAGGTCGTGTCGTACCAGGCCAGCCAGGCGTCGTGTGCCTTGGCGGGCATGGTGTCTTCGTCGCACAGCGGTTCGCGGTAGTAAACCATCAGCGCATAGACCTCGGCCAGGGCCAGCACCTCATTGCAGGCCGTGATGCCGTCGGGCGAAGGCGAACGCGCACGCCACCAGTTGATGGCGTTTTCTATGTCGGTGATGTGGATGCCGGCCAATGCGGTCTCTCGTAGTTGAAGCTGTCAGGCGGGTGGGTAACCCGCCTCCACCAGTTTGGCCAGCAGCATGTCGCGCGTGACTTGCGTTTGCACCGTCACATGGTGGCTGGGAATATCGACCGTTACCACCGCTTGGGCGTCGGCCTGGTGCACGGCTTCGGTGACAGCGCGCACGCAATGGCCGCAGCTGATGTTGGGAATGTCGAATTCGATCATGGTTTGTCTCCTGAACAAGGGTCAGGGCGCCGGCGTGGCCAGGCCCAGAAATTTCAGCACGGGCTGCACGGACATTCGCGCATCTTCCTCTTGCGGCACATGCCCCAGTGTGTCGAACACGACGCGCTGGCTGCCGGCAATGCGCCGCTGAAGTTCTACACCCGCCGCTGGCGGAATCAAGCGGTCGCGCCCGCCCCACAAGATCAACGTGGGCTGCTGCAGTTGTGCCAGCCGGTCGGCAGCCGCCCCGGGTTCCAGCTGGCGCAAGCGCTGGTTCAGCGCAGCGCGGTTGCCTTCGCGCAGGGCCAGGTTGAAGTATCTGTCTACAAGTTCGGGCGTGACCTTGCCCGCGTCGCCATACACGCTGGCGACACTGGCCGCCACCAGCTCGCGCGGCAGAAAACTTTCGCTCAAGGTGGAGATGACGGGCAGCCTGGCCAGGATGAAGCCCAGTGGAATCTGTTCCGGCTTGAAGTCCAGGCCCGATGCGTCCACCAGCACCAGCTTGCTCACGCGTGCAGGCGCCAGCGCAGCGATGCGCCAGGCGATCTCGCCGCCCAGTGAATTGCCGCCGAGCACGGCGCGCTGCAGCTTCAGCACGTCCATCACGTCCAGCACGAAGCGGGCGTAGGCGTCACCACGGTAATCGTCGGCGTCGTATTCCCCGGCAAAGGGGCCTGTCAGGCCAAAGCCTGGCAAGTCCATGCGCACAACGCGACGCTGGCCCTTCAATGCATTCGCCCAGCCATCCCAGGTGTGCAGGCTGGAAGACGTGCCGTGCAGCAGCACCAGTGGTTCAGGGTCGTCGCGCGGGCCTTCGTCGCGAATGTGTACCACCATGCCGCGCACGTCGATGAAGTCTGAAGGCGGCGCAGCCCAGCGCGACACCAGGGCTTCGGCGGGCAGGTCGGGCGCGCGCGAAAGCGCCATGAAGATGGCCGTCAGGATGAGCAATACGCCAACGGCGCGGCGCACGCTGCTCAAACGGTGGACCCCGTGCGCAAAGGCGACGGCGCCAGTTGCGCATCCACCGCGCCACGGTCGTCGAAGACCACGCAGTCGCCCCGCCAGTGGGGCGCTTGGCCGTTCTGAGCTTGTGTTTCAAGGTAGCGCAGCACGCCGCCGTCCAGCTGCCAGACATGCTGCAGGCCTTGTTCAGTCATCCACAATGCGGCTTTCTCGCAGCGGATGCCACCCGTGCAGTAGCTAACCACGGTAGCGCCTTGCAGCGCTGCCGCGTTTTCAGCCAGCGCAGCCGGAAAGTCGCTGAAGCGCGCAAGCCGCCATTCGGTGGCGCCTTCGAAAGCGCCGGCGTCCACTTCGAAACCGTTGCGCGTGTCCAGCAGCACCAACGGCCGGCCCGCGTCACAGCGGCCCGCCGCCAGCCAGCGCGCCAGCGTCGCGGCGTCCACGGCCGGTGCGCGGCCGGCCTGCGGGCGCACGGTGGGCTGGTTCATGCGAATGATTTCGCGTTTCAGTTTGACTTTCAGATAACGAAACGGCAGGGCAGCAGCCTGGCTGTGCTTGATGTCCAGCGCCTGGAAACGCGCATCTTCCTGCAGCTCGGCAAGCCAGCCTTGCAACGCCGCTGGCGCACCGGCCAGGGTGAAGTTGATGCCTTCTTCTGCCAGCAGCAGCGTGCCTTTCAAGCCGGCCTGCCCGGCGCTGGCCTCCAAGCGCGCGCGCAAGGCCGGCCCATCCTGGATGGGCACGAAGCAATAGGCGGCAGCAACTGAAAAAGAAACGGCCACCACAGAAGTAATTTCAGACATCGAACGGCGGATTGTAGGAAGGCCGCTCGATAAACTGTGGCCTGACTTATTCGCCCGCCCTAACGCCCGCCGTACGGCCCGCCGTACCGCCCGCCTTGACGGACAACTTCGGGCGCGCCAATGCGCCGCCTTTCCTCCCGCCTTTGCTTTCACCAGGAAGCCTTTACCGATGACCGCCCCTTTCGTGCACCTACGCACGCACACCGAATTTTCTGTCGTCGACGGCACCCTGCGCATAGATGCCGCCGCTGCCGCAGCGCGCGCCGACCACCAGGGCGCGTTGGCGATCACCGACCTGAACAACCTGTTCGGTACCGTCAAACACTACAGCGCCTGCCGCAAGAAGGGCGTGAAGCCGCTCATCGGCGTGGACGTGTGGATGATGTCCCCGGCCCAAGCTTCGCCTGCCATGCAGGTGGCCCTGGGCGGCGGCACCGACAAATCGCCCAGCCGCCTGCTGCTGCTGGTGCAGAACCACGCCGGCTACCTGAACCTGTGCGAACTGCTGGCCCGCGCCTGGGTGGGCAACACACAGCGCGGCCAGGCCTGGGTGGGCTGGGACGACCTGGCCGAGCTGAGTGAAGGGCTGATTTGCCTTTCAGGCGCCGACGGCGGCGCCTTGGGCATGGCCTTGCTGGCGGGCGACAGCGTGCGGGCGCAGGGTGTGGCAGCGCATCTCTCCAAGCTGTTCCCGCAGCGCTTCTTCATCGAACTGCAACGCGCCGGCCTGCCCACCAACGAAGCCCATGTTCGCGCTGCGGTGCCACTGGCCGCGCAGTTGCAATTGCCGGTGGTGGCCACGCACCCCGTGCAGTTTTTGGAGGCCGACGATTTCGAGGCCCACGAAGCCCGCGTGTGCGTGGCAGAGGGCGAAACCCTGGGCAACGCCAAACGCGTGAAGCGTTTCAGCCGCGACCAGTATTTCAAGACGCAGGCCGAGATGGCCGCGCTGTTTGCCGACATCCCGTCAGCGCTGACACACACGGTGGAAATCGCACGCCGCTGCAACCTGAGCCTGGTACTGGGCAAGCCGCAGTTGCCTGATTTCCCCACGCCGCTGGAAAACGGCCAGCCGATGGCGATGGCTGAATATTTCCGCCGCGCTTCTTTCGACGGTCTGGACCGCCGCATGGCCGCGCTGTACCCCGACGTGGCCAAGCGTGAAGCGCAACGCCCGCGCTACGTGGAACGGCTGGAGTTCGAGATCACCACGATCCTGAACATGGGCTTCCCCGGCTACTTTCTCATCGTCAGCGACTTCATCGTCTGGGCGCGCGAAAACGGCTGCCCGGTGGGGCCGGGCCGGGGCTCGGGCGCCGGCTCGCTGGTGGCCTATGCGCTGTTCATCACCGACCTGGACCCGCTGCACTACAAGCTGCTGTTCGAGCGCTTCCTGAACCCGGAACGCGTGTCGATGCCCGACTTCGACATCGACTTCTGCCAGGCCAACCGCGAACGCGTCATCGACTACGTCAAGGCCAAATACGGGCGCGACGCGGTGAGCCAGATCGCCACCTTCGGCACCATGGCCAGCAAGGCCGCCCTGCGCGACGTGGGCCGCGTGCTGGGCATGGGCTACGGGCATGTGGACAGCGTGGCCAAGCTGGTGCCGGGGCTGCCGGGCAAGACCTACACCCTGGCGCCGTTGCCCACGCCGCCCGAGGAACCCGATCCAGGCCTGATCTACGTGCGTCAGGAAGTGCCTGAACTCGAACAACGCGAAGCCGCCGAAGAAGAAGTGGCCGAGTTGCTGCGCCTGGCCACGCGCGTGGAAGGCATCGTGCGCAACGTCGGCACGCACGCTGGTGGCGTGCTCATTGCGCCGGGGAAGATCACCGACTTTTGCCCGCTCTACCAGCAGCCGGGCAGCGACAGCGCGGTGAGCCAGTTCGACAAGGACGACGTCGAAGCCATCGGCCTGGTGAAGTTCGACTTCTTGGGTCTGGCTACGTTGACCATTCTGGAGCTGGCCAAGACCACCATCCGCGCGCGGCGCCCCCGGCTTGCCGACTTCAACTACGAGGCCGTGCCGCTGGACGATGCGCGCGTCTACCGCCTTTTCACCGAAGGCCGCACCGAAGCCGTGTTCCAGTTTGAATCGCGCGGCATGCAGGGCATGCTGCGCGAAGCCAAGCCCACGCGGCTGGAAGACCTGATAGCGCTGAACGCGATGTTCCGCCCCGGGCCGATGGAGAACATCCCCAGCTTCTGCGCGCGCAAGAACGGCAAGGAAACGGTCGAATATCCGCACCGCTTGCTGGAGCCGGTGCTCGCAGAAACCTACGGCATCTTTGTCTATCAAGAACAAGTGATGGAAGCCGCGCGCGTGCTGGGCGGCTACAGCCTGGGCGGTGCCGACCTCTTGCGCCGCGCCATGGGCAAGAAGAAGGCCGAAGAAATGGCCACGCATCGTGGCATCTTCCGCGAGGGCGCGCACAACCTGGGCATCGGCCCGGACAAGGCCAACGAAGTCTTCGACCTGATGGAGAAGTTCGCCGGCTATGGCTTCAACAAGAGCCATGCCGCGGCGTATTCACTGCTGGCGTACCACACGGCCTGGATCAAGGTGCATTGCACGGCCGAGTTCTTCGCCGCCAACATGACGATCGAGGCCGACAACACCGACAAGCTGAAGGTGCTGCTGGCGGACGCCAAGAGTTTCGGCATCCGTTTCGAGCCGCCTGACGTGAATCGCGGCACGCACCGCTTCGAGCCTATCGATGACAAGACGGTCCGCTACGGCTTGGGTGCCGTGAAGGGCACGGGGCAGGGTGCTGTGGATGCCATCGTGAGTGCGCGTGAAGGCAAGGATGGCGAAGGTGGCGGGCCGTTCCGCAGCCTCTTCGACTTCTGCGCCCGCGTGGACAAGCAGAAGGTCAACAAGCGCGCGGTCGAAGCGCTGGTGAAAGCCGGCGCTTTCGACAGCCTCTGCGCAGACCCCAACCTGGGCCGCGCGGCCATGTTGGCCAGTGTGGGCCTGGCCATGGACTGGGCCGAGACGCAAACGGCCAATGCACTGCAGGTAGGCTTGTTCGACTTCGGCCCCGAAGAAGCCGGTGGGCATGGCAGCAGCAGCCAGGAACCCGCTCTGGTGCATGTCGCTCCCTGGGACGTTCGTGAAAAGCTGATGCAGGAAAAAACAGCCATCGGTTTCTATTTCAGCGGCCATCTGTTCGATGCCTGGCGCGGTGAGGTGCGGCGCATCGTGCGCCAGGAAATCGCCGACCTGGCCGACAGCCGCGAACCGCGCCTGCTGGCCGGCATCGTCAGCGACGCGCGCACGGTGCCCGGCCGCAGCGGGCGGGTGTTGATTTTCAAGCTCGACGACGGCAGCGAGTCGATCGAAACCGTGGTCAACGAAGAGCTCATAGACGCCAACAAAGAACTGCTGCAGGAAGACCGCCTGGTCTTCATCCAGGGCAAGGTGCAGCCAGACCGTTTCGCCGGCGGCTTGCGTTTGAACGCCAGCATGATCTGGGACTTGCCTGCTGCGCGCGCGCGCTTCGGCAAGCACCTGTCGGTGGCCATCAATGGCGGCATGCCACCCGTGGCCGATGTGCTGCGGCTGTGGCCGGCAAAGCGCGTGGAGATGGACGAAGGCACCGTGCACCAGGGACTGGGCATTCGGCTGAAACTGCGTCGCACCGACGCCACGGCAGAGATGGACCTGGGCGACGAAGCCCGCTTCTGGCCCAGCGACGAGGCCTTGGCGCGCTGGCGTGGCCTGGCCGAGGGCGGCGCCGCGATGATCGTCTACGAATAAGGTGACGCCGCAGGATGGAACCTGGCTTGGGTGGCCAGGAACCTGCCTGCGGCGCGCTGTTTCCTGCAGTCGGGCAGTCGGGCAGTCAGGCAGTCAGGAAGTAGGGCAGTCAGGCTGCCAGGCAGCCGGTCACTGTGCTGCGGGCTTGGCCTTCTTTTCAGCGGGCTTCTCAACGGCCTTGTCGGCCTTTTTCGCCGACGGTGCCGCAGCGCCGTCGAACGTAGCACCGCCCACGGTCAGGCCGTTTTGCGAGAAGCGTGCTGCGTTGCCGGGGCCGACACCGCTGACGCGCTCGACCACGTCGCCCCAATTCTTGAATTCGCCTGTCTTGCGAGCGTCGAGGATCTTGGTGGAAAGGCCAGGGCCGATGCCCTTGACGCTTTCCAGTTCGGCCTGGCTGGCGCGGTTCACGTCCACGGCGGCAAAGGCGTTCATTGCAAAGGCGGCCAACAGGCTGATGAGGATGTTGCGGAACATGTGATTTCTCCTTGAAGGGTTGAGATTGCGGTCATTGCTTCCAGCCCCTGGCTCAAGTGCTTTGCAGCGTTGTTCGGGGCTGATGAAAATTCTGCGCAATGCACTGGCGCTGGTCACTCCCCCTGCGCGGTGCTACGCGGTGCCGCGCAGGTGGCCCACCGCCGGGGGCACCCGGCAAACTCACTCAGGCGAGGGTGGCCCTTGCTGCAGCCGTCACGGCCGCCCTGTCTGGCCAGGTGCCAGCACCCTGCAACAGTTGAACGCCGGGGCCCCAGGCGCGCCAGAACGTTGGGTCGCTGGGCCCCAGCACCGACAACAGCGGCGTGCCCACCCCGGCGGCCATGTGTCCTGGGCCAGTGTCGTTGCTGACCATCAGCGCAGCCTCGTCCAGCAGCGCGGCATAGGCACCCAGGCCGACGCCGCTGAGCAAGCGTGCGCCGGGGTAGTGCACGCGCGCGATATCTTCTTCGCCCGGCCCGGGAACGATGAGCACGTCGCGGCCCAGGTTGGGCAGGTCTTGCGCCACCCATTCGGGGAATGCTGGCCAGGTTTTGTCTTGCCCCGACCACGTCCCCCCCGCAAAGGGGCACACCACGATGTAGCCCGGCGCCACGCCGTGTCCAGCCAGCCATGCCGCGGCTTGCGCGCGGTGTTCTGCTGAAGGCTTCAAGCCGAGGTGGGTGGGCAATGGCGCGTCTTCGCCCAGCAAGGCGCTGCCCAGATGCCAGTAGACCTGCAGTTCGTGCACCCCTTGCGGCCGCGCCACGGCACGGCTCAGCAGCAAGCTGCGGCCTTCGTAGGCGTGGCCCAAAGCGCGCAGCCCGGCCAGCCGGCATTCCAGCGCGCTGGAAAACGAGTACGGGAAGCACATCGTGTTCAGCCGACGGTCGAAGCCCGGGTCTTGCGCGCGTGCAGCAGTGCGCAAGGAGCGCAGCTGCGTCACACGCCCGCGCAAGCTGGGCGCCAGGGTGTGCACGGGCCAGCCGTGGCCGGCCAGCAGGTCGCGCGCCCAGCCTTTGCCCAGCAGCTGCAGGCTGTAGCCGGCGTCTGCCAGCCGCTGCAGCGTGGGCAGGCCCAGGGTGACGTCGCCGACCCAATTGCGCAGCCGCACGATCAAGGGTTTCACGGGTGACTTGGCGCTCGAAATCAATGGAATGGCTGCAGGTGGAGCGGCGCCGATAATTCGGCTTCATTCTGACAGTCACGAAAGCCCGGACCTTGCATCCTCCAGACCTGCCCACTGCCACTGAGATCGCGGCCCTGCACGACCGCTTGCTGGTCACGCCTGGCTGGCCCGCCGCTAAAGCCGAAGCTGAAGCCCAAGCCGAAGCCCAAGCCGAAGAATTGCCTGGGCAGCACGCGGTCTGGACCTGGGTACAGACCAACCACCGCTTCAACAGCCTGCTATGGGCCGAAGAAGACCTGGCCCGCCGCACGACCGTGGGGCCAGAGGCGATTGCCGTCAACAAGCGCGCCATCGACGGCTTCAACCAGGCGCGCAACGATGCCACCGAACGGGTGGACGAGCTCTTGCTCGTCGCCCTGGGGCTGGTGGACGCCGAATCAGCCCGCACCGACACCCCGCAAGCCACCGTGCCCGCTGGCGCGCGCCTGAACAGCGAAACCGCCGGCAGCATCGCCGACCGCATGTCGATCATGGCGCTCAAGGCACATGCCATGCGCGCCCAGGCCGCACGCAGCGACGTGGACGACGCGCACCGCAGCGCCAGCCAGGCAAGGCTGCAGCGCCTGCTGCAACAGCGTGGCGACCTGGCCGGCTGCCTGGACGCACTGTTGACCGATGCCGCCGCCGGCCGCGCCTACTTCAAGGTCTACCGCCAGTTCAAGATGTACAACGACGCGCGTTTCAACCCTGCCTTGGTGGCCGAAGCGCGCGCGCGGGGCCAATGAGGCTCTTGATCGTCAAGACCTCGTCGATGGGCGACGTGGTGCATGCCTTGCCCGTGGTCACCGATGTGCTGCGCCAGCACCCCAACGCGCAGATCGACTGGCTGGTGGAAGCGCCTTTTGCGGCCATCCCCCAGCTCAACCCGGGCGTGGGCCGGGTGCTCCCGATGGCCTGGCGCAAATGGCGTGGCCAGTTGCTCAAGCGCACGACTTGGCGCGCCATGGCCGCGCTGAAGACCGAGATGCGGCGTGAACCCTACGACCTGGTGCTGGACCTACAAGGCCTGCTGAAGAGCGCGCTGTGGGCGCGGCAGGCGGGTGTGCCCGTGGCGGGCTATGACCGCGCCAGCCTGCGCGAGCCGCTGGCCGCACTGGCCTATCAGCGCACTGCCGCCGTGCCGCGCGACTTGCATGCCGTGCAGCGCTGCCGCATGCTGGCCGCCGCGCATCTGGGCTATGCCACGCCGCAGGGTGTGCCCGACTTCGGCCTGCTCGCATCCACGGCCGGCTGGAAGCCGGGTGCGCCGTATGCAGTGCTCATCCCCAATGCCAGCCGCCCCGAAAAGCTGTGGCCGGAGCGGCACTGGGTGGCCGTGGGCCGCCGCCTGCAAGAACGCGGCTTGCTGCCTGTGGTGCTGTGGGGCCGGGACGATGAGCAGACGCTGGCAGAACGCATCGCCGCCGGCTGCGACGGCGATGTGCCGCCTTTCCTGAAGGTGGGCGAGATGGCCGGCGTGCTGGCCGGTGCGCAGCAGGTGGTGGGGCTGGATACCGGCTTCACCCACCTGGCGGCCGCTTTCGGTCGGCCCACCGTGGGCATCTACTGCGACCATGAACCGGGGCTGGCGGGCATCACGGGCGGCGGAGGTGTTCCCGTGGCGAGCATCGGTGGCAAGGGGCAGGTACCGGGCCGCAACGAGGTGATGGTCTTGGTCGAAGCGCAGATCTCCTGACGGACCGTTTCAGAGGTCGCCCATGCGCTGCGGCGGGTAGCTGTCCCAGGCCAGGCAGCCCGGGCATTGCCAGAAGTAGTGCTGGGCCTCGAAGCCGCAGGCCGCGCAGCGGTAACGTTGCAGGGGCTTGGCGGCCTGGGCCACAGCCAAGCGTATGCCTGTGAGCCCTTCTTCGCCCCATTGCTGTGGTGGCTGGGCCAGCAGCAGCTGCGCGGCTGAGAGTGTGGGCTGCGTCTGCAGCTGACTGCGCAGCGCGGCGTTGCCGGCTTCGTTGTCCAGCCTGTGCAGGGCCTGCAACAGTTCGATGGCGGGCAGCTGGGTCAGTTCGTCTTGCAGCGTCTGGCGTGCAGGGTCGATGCGGCCGCTGTCGATGGCGGCCTGGGCATAGGCGTCAGCCACCAACAAAAAGCTCAAGGGGTGGCGCGCCCGCAGCAAGTCCCAGCTGGCCAGGGCGGCGGCGGGATCGCCGGCAGTGCGCTGGCGCAAGCCTGTCAGCAGCAAGGGGCGCGGAGCGTCGGGTGCGGCCTGGCGGGCGCGTTCGAGCGCGGCTTCGGCCACGTCGAGCTGGCCTTTGGCGTCGGCTTCCTGCGTACGCTCGCATTCGTAATGCGCCAGTCGCATGGCGAATGACCCGGTGCCGGCCTGTTCCAGCCTGCGCGCCACATCCACGGCCTGTGGCCAGTCGCGGGAGCGTTCGTACAGCGACAACAGGGCCAGCCGCGCCTCGCTGGCGAATGCCGTACCTTCCAATGCGCGGTAGGCGGCCTCGGCACGGTCGAACAGGCCAGCCTTCATGAAGTCCTGCGCCAGCGCATGCTGGGCGCGGTGGCGCTCGGCGGGTTTCAGATCGCCTCGGTTCAGCAGATGTTCGTGCACGCGGATGGCACGCTCGAACTCTCCCCGGCGGCGGAACAGGTTACCCAGGGCGAAGTGCAGCTCGGCCGTGTCGGGGTCTTCCTGCACCACCTCGATGAAAGTGTCGATGGCCTTGTCCTGCTGCTCGCTCAACAACAGGCTCAGGCCCTTGATGTAAGTCTTGGAGGCCTCGCGTGCATCGCGCCGCACTTGTCGCCGGTCGAAACGAGAGGCCAGCCAACCCAGGGCAAACGTCACGGGCAGAGCCACGAGCACCCACTGGATATCGAAGTCAAACAAGCGCTACAAACCTTCGCGGGGTGGGTGCTCGAAGCCGCTGCTGAAGGCCAAAGGCTTGGGTACGAGCTTGGACGCGGACGCAGACGCAGACGCGGACGCGGACGCGGACACAGACGCGGTGGCAGGTGTCGTTGCCGGTGCCAGCCGTTTGACCTCGCGCCGTTGCCGCCACCAATGCGGTGCCATGGCCATCACGCCCAAGGCGCAGCCTGCGCCGAAGGCCGCCAGCACGACCAGCACCAGCGGCGCTTGCCAGTTCAGGCCGAAAAAGAACCGCACCGTGGCCAGTTGCTGGTTGTTCAGCGCAAACGCGAACAACGTGAAGAAGACAAGAGCCCACAGGAGCCGCGAGAGGAAGCGCATGGCGCGAAATTCTAGGCCGGCCTGCTGGACGTGTAGTCAGCGGCTTGATCGGGCACGTTTTCCGGCGCCACAGGTACCCGGGCGTCAACGGTTTCGCGCAGCGCCTTGCCGGGCTTGAAGTGCGGCACGCGTTTCTCGGGAATGGTTACCTGCTCGCCGCTGCGCGGGTTGCGCCCGATGCGCGGTGGGCGGCGGTTGATGCTGAAGCTGCCGAAACCACGGATTTCGATGCGGTGGCCGCGCGCCAAGGCGTCCGACATCGCATCCAGCATGGTCTTGACCGCAAATTCGGTGTCCTTCTGCGTCAGCTGCGAGAAGCGTTCGGCCAGGCGGGTGACGAGGTCGGATCGGGTCATGGCATGCACTGTGCAACAAGGTGGGGCAGAAAAACGCCCCGCGAACCGGCGGTACGCGGGGCGTTTCGTGACGGATGCCGTCGCTGAAAGAGAATTACTCTTTCTGGTTGTCCAGCTTGGCACGCAACAGTGCGCCCAGGCTCGTGGTGCCGGCGTTTTCACGCTCGCTGGTCTGGCTCAGGCGTTGCATGGCTTCTTGCTGCTCGGCGCTGTCCTTGGCCTTGATCGACAACTGGATCGAACGCAGCTTGCGGTCGACGTTGATGACCATGACGTTGACGTCGTCGCCTTCCTTGAGCAGCGTGCGCGCATCTTCCACGCGGTCACGGCTGATTTCGCTGGCACGCAGGTAGCCAGTGACGTCTTCATTGAGCTGGATCTCTGCACCGCGCGGGTCCACGCTCTTCACTTTGCCGTCAACCACGGCACCGCGGTCGTTCAGCGTGGTGAAGGTGGTGAACGGGTCGGTGTCCAGCTGCTTGATGCCCAGGCTGATGCGCTCGCGTTCCACATCGATGGCCAACACCAGGGCTTCAACTTCCTGGCCCTTCTTGAAGTTGCGCACCGCCGCTTCGCCGGTTTCGTGCCAGGACAGGTCGGACAGATGCACCAGGCCGTCGATGCCGGCTGTGAGGCCCACGAACACACCGAAGTCGGTGATCGACTTGACGGGGCCGCTGACCTTGTCGCCGCGCTTCACAGTGGCGCTGAACTCTTCCCAAGGGTTGGCCTTGCACTGCTTCATGCCCAGGCTGATGCGACGCTTGTCCTCGTCGATCTCCAGCACCATGACTTCGACTTCCTCGCCCAGGCTCACGACCTTGGCGGGGGCGACGTTCTTGTTCGTCCAGTCCATTTCCGAAACGTGCACCAGGCCTTCGATGCCCGGTTCGATCTCGACGAATGCACCGTAGTCGGCGATGTTGGTGATCTTGCCGAACAGGCGCGTGCCGTTCGGGTAGCGACGGCTCACGCCATGCCACGGGTCGTCGCCCAGCTGCTTCAGGCCGAGAGATACACGGTTCTTCTCGGCGTCGAACTTCAGCACCTTGGCCTGAAGCTCTTGGCCCACCGTGACCACTTCGCTCGGGTGACGCACACGGCGCCAGGCCATGTCGGTGATGTGCAGCAGGCCGTCGATGCCGCCGAGGTCGACGAAAGCACCGTATTCGGTGATGTTCTTGACCACGCCGTCGACGATGGCGCCCTCAGACAGCGTTTCCAGCAGCTTGGCGCGCTCTTCGCCCATCGAGGCTTCGACCACGGCACGACGCGACAACACGACGTTGTTGCGCTTGCGGTCGAGCTTGATGACCTTGAACTCCATGGTCTTGCCCTCGTACGGGCTCATGTCCTTGACCGGGCGCGTATCGAGCAGGCTGCCAGGCAGGAAGGCGCGGATGCCGTTGACCAGCACCGTCAGGCCGCCCTTGACCTTGCCGCTGACCGTGCCGGTGACGAATTCGCCCGATTCGAGCGAGTTCTCCAGGCTCATCCAGCTGGCCAGGCGCTTGGCCTTGTCGCGCGATAGGATGGTGTCGCCATAGCCGTTTTCGATGGCGTCGATGGCCACGGAAACGAAATCGCCGACCTGGACTTCGAGCTCGCCCTGATCGTTCTTGAATTCTTCGATGGGCACAAAGCTTTCGCTTTTCAGCCCGGCGTTCACGACCACATGGTTGAAGTCGATGCGCACAACCTCGGCGGAGATGACCTCGCCGATGCGCATGTCGTTGTTCTCCAGCGATTGCTCGAACAGCGCTGCGAACGAATCAGGCGCGTCGCTGTTGCCAGTGGAAGTGACGGTGGTGGTAACGGACATTAATTTCCTTCAAGCCCGGGGGTAGTTAAAAGCAGAGCCGGGCGATGCTTGCAACAGATGTTGCGGGGAGGTCGTGAAATAAATGATGCTGCGGGTCTGTGGACTGTGGTGTCTGGTCCTGGTCTCTGGTCTCTGGTCTCTGGTCTAGGACTGGGAAGATGCTTTGATAAAAGGGCTTCGCTCTTGCCACCAGGCCAACAACCGTTGCACCGACTCATCGATGCCCATATTCGAGTTATCCAGCATCAGCGCATCGTGCGCTGGCTGCAAAGGTGATGCAGTGCGCTCCTTGTCGCGCGCGTCGCGCGCCTCCAGATCGCTGTGCAGGTTGTCGATATTAGCGGCGATCCCCTTTGAAATCAATTGCTTATGGCGCCGCTGGGCTCGTTCGGTGGCGCCGGCCGTGAGGAAGACCTTCAGCGCCGCGTCTGGAAAAAGAACGGTCCCCATGTCGCGCCCGTCGGCTACCAGGCCGGGTGCGCGGCGAAACGCGTGCTGCAGCCCGCCCAGCGCAGCGCGCACGCCAGGCAGCGCGGAAACGCGTGATGCCAGCAGGCCGGTGCTTTCCAGGCGCAGATCGTGCGTGACTTCGCGCCCGCGCAACCAGGTTCGGCCAGCGTCCAGGCCTTGACCGAAGCGCAGGTCCAGCGTGGCAGCGATGGCGGCCACGGCCGCGTCGTCGTCGGGTGACACGCCGTCAGCCACGGCTGCCAGGCCGGTTGCGCGGTAGAGCGCGCCCGAGTCCAGCAGATGCCAGCCCAGCGCGGCAGCCACTTCGGCCGCCAGCGTGCCCTTGCCTGAGGCTGTGGGGCCGTCAATAGTGATCACGGGCAGGTCTACCGTGCGTGCATGCGACAGCTCGAACATGGCCTCGAAGTAGTCGGGAAAGGTCTTGGCCACGCATTGCGGATCCAGGATGCGCTGGGGAAGGCCGGCATTTGCCGCGCCGCTGCCTGCCAGGCCGTTGAAAGCCGCCAGCGACAGGCACATCGCCATGCGGTGGTCGTCATAGGTGTGCAATGCCGCGCTTTGCCAAACAGTCGGTGGCTGCACTTCGATGTAGTCGTCGCCTGCCTCGACAACGGCGCCCAACAAGCGCAGTTCGGTGGCCATGGCGGCGATGCGGTCGGTTTCCTTCACCCGCCAGCTCGCGATGCCGGTCAGCCGTGTGGGGCTGTCGGCATACAGTGCCATGGCTGCCAGCGTCATGGCGGCGTCCGGGATGTGGTTGCAGTCCAGCGTGATGCCTGCCAGAGGCCAGCGCCCGCGCCGCACTTCCAGCCAGTTGGGTCCGCCGCTGACCTGCGCGCCCATGGCGCGCGCGGCGTCGACGAAGCGGATGTCGCCCTGGATCGAATCCAGCCCCACGCCTTCGATGCGCAATGGCGCGCCGCGATGCGCGGCGATGGCGCCCATGGCGATGAAGTATGAAGCTGATGAGGCGTCGCCTTCGATGTCCACGCGCCCGGGGGTGCGGTAGGGGCTGGCACCGGCAGAACA
The DNA here is from genome assembly GCA_038209585.1 of Burkholderiales bacterium. Classification (GTDB taxonomy): domain Bacteria; phylum Pseudomonadota; class Gammaproteobacteria; order Burkholderiales; family Burkholderiaceae_C; genus Rubrivivax. Next base: position 8,774 of record JBBQXN010000029.1, on the reverse strand, counting down.
GGGCAGGGTGAAGCGCTGCCAGCCTTCGCGCTGCACTTGAACGCCAAAGCGCGCCAGCATGTTCAGGGTGATCTCGATGTAGGGCTTGGAGATCAGTTCCCCCTGCACCTCGATCGCGATGTCGTGTTCGGCTGTGGCGAGCGGCATAGCCAGCAGCAAGGCCGTGAGGAACTGGCTGGAAACGTCGCCACGCACACGGATGGGCACGCGTGTGTGCAGCTGCCCGCCCGCCTGGCCGCGAAGGCGCAGTGGCGGGAAGCCGGGGCTGCCCAGTTCGTCGATCTGGCAGCCCAGGGGGCGCAGGGCATCCACCAGGTCGCCAATGGGGCGCTCGTGCATGCGCGCAACGCCACTCAGTTCATAGCGGCCGCCATGCAGACTGGACAACACTGCCAGCGTAGCCACCAGCGGCCGCATGGCCGTGCCGGCATTGCCCAGGAACAGCGAGGCTTCTGAAATGCGCACACGCCCGCCCAAGCCCGTGATGTGCGTGGCCGCTGCGCTGCGCCGTACGCCGCAGCCCAAGGCGCCCAAGGCACCCAGCATCACTTGCGTGTCGTCGGAGTCCAGCAGCCCGTGGACCTCTGTTACCCCTGCGGCCAGCCCTGCCAGCAGCAGCACGCGGTTGGAGATGCTTTTGGAGCCCGGCAACTGCACCGTGCCGTCGGCACCTGTCAGTGGTGGCAGGTCGAGTGCGGAAATACGAAACATGTCGCTTCAGCGGCCTGGGGCCGGGGTGTCAGGTGTGGCGGGGGCCGCCCTGGGCACGCCCATCTGCCAGCTGGCGCGGCCTTCTGATGGCCCTCGGATCAGGTCTTCCAGCGCTTCTGCATTGCCAGATCGCATCACCAGTTCCAGCGCGTCGAGCGCATGGCGGAAAAGCTGCGATTGCTTGAGCACTTCTTCGCGGTTGGCCACCAGGATGTCGCGCCAGACCTCGGGACTGCTGGCGGCAATGCGCGTGAAATCACGAAAGCCCGGGCCGGCCAGCGAAAGAAAGTCGCGCCCGGCGGGCTGATTCACCACGCTGCTGAAGTAAGCAAAGGCCAGCAGATGCGGCAGATGGCTGACGGCAGCAAAAGCAGCGTCGTGGTTCTCGGGCGTCATCTTCAGCACCTGTGCTCCGATGGCCGACCAGACGTCGGTGGCCCTTTGCACAAGATGCGTGTCGGTCTGCGGCAGCGGCGTCAGGATGACATGGCGGCTGCGGTAAAGCTCGGCATCGGCGCTCTGGATGCCCGAGACTTCCTTGCCCGCGATCGGGTGCGCCGGCACGAAGCTGGGCAAGCGATCGCGCAACACCCGGCGCGCGGCATCCACCACGTCGCGCTTGGTGCTGCCCACGTCCATCAACAGGGCGCCTGGCTCCAGGCCATGGCGAATGGCTTTCAGCGTGGTCTCGGTCGCCGCCACCGGCACGGCCAGCAGCACGATGTCGGAGCCGGCCACGGCCAGCAGCGCCGATTCTGCTGCCACGTCTATGGCGCCCAGGCGGCGCGCGCGTTCTGTCGTTGAGGGCGACTTGCTGTAGCCCACCACGCGCTGCACCAGGCCAGCCCGCTTGAGCGCCAGGGCGAAAGAGCCGCCCATCATTCCGCAGCCGATGAGACCCAGTTGCTGGAACATCAAGGGTGTGTCCGTACTGGTGCTGACGTCGTCAATGGACGTCCACCGGGTAGGTGCCCAGCAGCTTGAAGAAAGCACAGGCCCCGCGCATTTCCAGCAAGGCCTGGGAGACGCGCGGCTCGTCGGGATGACCCTGCAGGTCGATGTAGAAGAAGTACTCCCATTGGCCTGAGCGCGCCGGGCGCGACTCGAAACGGCTCATCGAAACGCCGTGGGTCTTCAACGGCACCAGCATGTCGTGAACGGCCCCGGGCTGGTTGGGTACCGACACCACGAGACTCGTGCAATCGTGTCCCGAGGCGCGCGGCGGCTTCTGATGGTCCGGGCGCGTGACGATGGCGAATCGAGTGCGGTTGTGTGCCTCGTCCTGGATCGCGGTTGCTACGGTGTGCAGCCCGAATTCACTGCCTGCCCGTTCGCTGGCGATAGCTGCCAGCGCGGGGTCCAGCGTCGCCAGCCGCGCGCCTTCGGCATTGCTGGCCGCCGGCCGGCGTTCTGCATGCGGCAAATGCGTGGCCAGCCAGCCATGGCATTGCGCCAGCGCTTGCGGATGCGCCAGCACGGCGCTGATGTCTTGGGTGCCGAGTGTCTTGCGCAGCAGGTTGTGGCGCACGAACAGGCTGGTTTCTCCGACGATGAACAGCGGCGTATTCAGGAACAGGTCCAGCGATCTGGCGACCACGCCTTCGGTGCTGTTTTCCACCGGCACAACGCCGTAGTCGGCAGCACCCGCGCTGGTGCAGCGGAAGACTTCGTCGATGCTGCTGCACGGCACGCGGAACAGCGATGAGCCGAAGTAACCCAGCGCTGCCAGTTCGCTGAACGTGCCAGCTGGCCCCAGGTACGCCACGCGGGTGGGTGTTTCAAGCGACCGGCAGGCCGACATGATTTCGCGCCAGATCGGCGCCACGCTGTCCACATGCAAGGGCCCGGGATTGGCCGCTTTCAGACCGTCGATCACCTGGGCTTCGCGTTCCGGGCGGAACACCGGCGAGCCGTCCTGCTTCTTCACTTCTCCCACGGTCAGCGCCAAAGCGGCGCGCCGGTTCAGCAGGGCCAGCAACTCGCGGTCGACGGCGTCGATGTCCGCGCGCAGGCTGGGCAGGTCAGGCAGCTTGGACAACGCGGTCACATCCTCACTTCTTGGGTGTGGCTGCGGGTGCCGCTGCGGGTGCAGACGCTGCACCAGGCGGCGTGATGCCCAGCCGCTTGGCCACAGCCTGATCCATGGCGCGTGCCTTGGATTCCAGTACGGTGCGTGCTTCTGCCACCAGCTTGGGCGTGAAAACACGCTGGCCTTCGCCAGACACGGTTTGAAACTTGCGGAAAGCGGGTGCTTCCAGCGCGGCAATGAGCTGGCGCAGCTCAGCTTCGTCCATGCGCTCGTCCAGCACCACGCCCAGGGTGGATGGGGCCAGCTTCACCGCCAGGTCGCGCACGATGGGCACGGCTTCATCGACGTACTTGCGAACGTCGGCTTCAATCTCGCGAGCCACCACTTCGCGCTTGTCGGCTGCGATGCGCTGCTGCAGGATGGGCCCGGCCTGCTGCATCATCATCTGCGCCGGCTGCTCTGCCAGAGCTTTGCCCATGGCTTCCAGGGCCGGGCGCTGCAGTTCCAACACGCGGGCGATCAGTTCTTTCTTGGTGGGCGACGCGGTCGCGGTCTGCGCCAGAGCGGGGATGGCACAGAGGACGCCAAGCGCCATTGCGCAGGAGACTGATACAAGTCGCAGCGAATAAATCATCAATCGGGCTCCTGGCCGCCTTCGGCAGCCGAATCAGGGGGTTCGTCCGCTGGCGGTGCCAGCGGATCAGGCAGGCCGGAGACATCAGCTTCGTCGGCCTGGGCATCGTTTTCGACGATGCGTTGCAAACCCGAGAGCTTGCTGCCGTCGTCCAGCGCGATCAAGGTGACGCCCTGTGTGGCGCGGCCGAGTTCACGAATTTCGGCCACACGGGTGCGAACCAGCACACCCTTGTCGGTGATGAGCATGATCTCGTCATTGGCTCGCACCAAAGTCGCCGCCACGACACGGCCATTGCGTTCGGTTTGCTGGATGGCGATCATGCCCTTGGTCCCACGGCCGTGGCGTGTGTACTCCACGATGCTGGTACGTTTGCCATAGCCGTTTTCTGTCGCCGTCAGCACGCTTTGCGACTCGTCTTCGGCCACCAGCATGGCAATCACACGCTGGCCGGGCTGCAAATCCATGCCGCGCACGCCGCGTGCATTGCGCCCCATCGGCCGCACGTCGTCTTCGTCGAAGCGCACCGCCTTGCCGCCATCGCTGAACAGCATCACATCGTGTTGGCCGTCTGTCAGCGAAGCGCCGATGAGGTAGTCGCCGTCGTCCAGACCGACAGCGATGATGCCGGCCTTGCGTGGATTGCTGAACTCGTCCAGTGCGGTCTTCTTCACCGTGCCCAGGGCCGTGGACATGAAGATGTAGTGGCTGGCCGGGAAGCTGCGCGTTTCACCAGTCAACGGCAGCACGACCGTCACCTTTTCGCCGGGTTGCAGCGGGAACATGTTGACGATGGGCTTGCCCCGGCTGGCGCGGCCACCCTGGGGCACTTCCCAGACCTTGAGCCAGTAAACGCGCCCGCGATCGCTGAAGCACAGGATCCAGTCGTGCGTGTTGGCGATGAAGAGCTGGTCGACCCAGTCGTCTTCCTTGGTCTGCGTAGCCTGCTTGCCGCGGCCACCACGCTTTTGCGCGCGGTATTCACCCAGCGGCTGGCTCTTGATGTAGCCGCCATGGCTGAGCGTCACCACCATGTCGGCCGGCGTGATCAGGTCTTCGGTGCCCAGCTCCAACGCGTTGCGCTCGATGACACTGCGCCGCGCGCCCAGTTTGGTCTGGCCGAATTCCAGCTTGATCGCTTCCAGCTCGCCACTGATGATGACGGTGACGCGCTCGGGCTTGGAAAGGATGTCCAACAGGTCGGCAATCTGCGCCATCACCTCGCGGTATTCGCCAATGATCTTGTCTTGTTCCAGGCCTGTCAGGCGCTGCAGACGCATCTGCAGGATTTCCTGGGCCTGGTCGTCGGACAGCCGGTACAGACCGTCGGGCTGCAAGCCATAGTTGGGCGGCAGACCATCGGGCCTGTAAGAAGCGCGACCCCCGGGGGTGGACTCTTCAGCACGCGCGAGCATCTCGCGCACCATCGAAGAATCCCAGGCCTTGCTCATCAGCGCGGCCTTGGCAATCGGCGGTGTGGCCGAGGTCTTGATGGTCTCGATGAACTCGTCGATATTGGCCAGCGCCACGGCCAGGCCTTCCAGCACGTGGCCGCGTTCGCGCGCCCGCTTCAGCGCGTAGACCGTGCGCCGCGTCACCACCTCGCGCCGGTGCTCCAGGAAGATGGAGATCAGCTCTCTCAGATTGCACAGCTTGGGCTGGCCGTCGATGAGAGCCACCATATTGATGCCGAAGGTGTCCTGCAGCTGCGTTTGCTTGTACAGGTTGTTCAGCACCACCTCAGGCACTTCACCGCGCTTGAGCTCGATGACCACGCGCATGCCGGACTTGTCGCTCTCGTCCTGGATGTGGCTGATGCCTTCGAGCTTCTTCTCGTGCACCAGTTCGACCATGCGTTCGAGCAAGGTCTTCTTGTTCACCTGATACGGAATCTCGTCGACGATGATCGACTGGCGCTGGCCACGGTCGATGTCCTCGAAATGGCACTTCGCGCGCATCACCACGCGGCCCCTGCCGGTGCGGTAGCCCTCGCGCACGCCGTTCAAGCCGTAGATGATGCCGGCGGTGGGAAAGTCGGGCGCTGGCACGATTTCCATCAACTCGTCGATCGAAGCCTGCGGATTGCGTAGCAAGTGGAGGCAGGCGTCAACGATCTCGTTCAGGTTGTGTGGCGGAATGTTCGTTGCCATGCCCACGGCGATGCCGGTGGCGCCATTCACCAGCAAGTTGGGCAGGCGCGCTGGCAGCACGGTGGGTTCACGTTCACTGCCGTCGTAGTTGGGCGCGAAGTCGACCGTCTCCTTGTCGATGTCTTCGAGCATCTCGTGCGCGATCTTCGCCAGGCGGATTTCGGTGTAACGCATGGCTGCGGCGTTGTCGCCGTCGACACTGCCGAAGTTGCCCTGGCCGTCGACCAGCATATGGCGCAGGCTGAAGTCCTGCGCCATGCGCACGATGGTGTCGTATACAGCGGTGTCGCCATGCGGGTGGTACTTGCCGATGACGTCGCCGACGATGCGCGCACTCTTCTTATATGGGCGGTTCCAGTGGTTGGACAATTCGTGCATGGCGAAAAGCACGCGTCTGTGTACCGGTTTCAAGCCGTCGCGGGCGTCAGGCAACGCCCGGCCGACGATCACGCTCATGGCGTAATCCAGATATGAACGCCGCATCTCCTCTTCGAGGCTGATGGGAACGGTTTCCTTGGCAAAGGCGGTCATGGAGTGCGAAGGGCGTGTGGACAGCCTGCTGTTGGCGTCGGGGCAGGGGCTGCAAACGGCCCGAAGTTGCTGATTCTACGGTCCACGACCTGTCGTCAATGCGCAACACGGTCGCCGGCCTGTCACGCGTAAGGGGCCAGAATGCAAAGCTACCGGCGCCCTATGGCACAATCTTTCGTCGGTGGTGAAAACCCTTAGTTTCGGGATTTGCCCTGTTAAATACGTGGAATTTGGCTTGTTGCTTTGGACGTCTCGCACTTCGGTGTGGCTTTCCTCAAGAGGAGAATTAATGAAGAAACTGAATAAGGTCGCGCTGCTGTTCGCATCGGTCGCACTCGCCGCGCCTGTCGCCTCTTTCGCCGCTGCACACAGCGGTGCGGTGGCCAAGACTGTTGACAACTGGCGCGCTTCTGACGGCACCGTTTGGAAGAACGGCACGAACGAACTGTGCTGGCGCAATTCGAGCTGGACGCCGGCAACGGCAGCCCCCGAATGCGACGGCGCGCTGAAGCCTCCGGCACCGCCGCCGCCGGCACCTCCCGTCGCAGCGCCACCTGCAGCTGCTCCGGTTGCACCGCCTGCACCCCCGGCACCGCCAGCTGTCGTGCCTGCCCCGGTCAGCGAGAAAGTCACGTTTGCTGCAGATGCCTTCTTCGACTTCGACAAGGCCATCCTCAAGCCTGAAGCACAAGCCAAGTTGGCCGACCTAGTTGACAAGACGCAAGGCGTGAATCTGGAAGTCATCATCGCTGTCGGACACACCGACTCGATCGGTAGCGAGGCCTACAACAATCGTCTGTCGGTTGCCCGTGCTGAAGCCGTGAAGAATTTCCTCGTCTCCAAGGGCGTCGAAAAGAATCGCGTTTACACCGAAGGCAAGGGCGAGAGTTCGCCAGTAGCGACCAACCAGACTGCCGAAGGCCGTTCCAAGAACCGCCGTGTGGAAGTTGAAGTTGTAGGTACCCGCGCCAGGAAGTGATGCAGAGCAGCCGTCGGGCTGCTGCGGTCACTCCGGCTCGACCACCCCGCTTCGGCGGGGTTTTTTTTGTCTGTCCCACAGGGTGCTTTGACCTTCTACGCAACCTGTGGCTTTGCTTTCGATAGGATGCACCTATGCAAAATGCCGACGCACAGGAGCTGGCCAAGTTCAGCGACCTCGCCCACCGCTGGTGGGACCCTGAAAGCGAGTTTCGACCGCTTCACCAGATCAATCCACTTCGGCTGGAATGGATCGATGAACTCGCTGTCCTGCGGGGTAAATCGGTGCTGGATGTGGGTTGTGGCGGCGGAATCCTGGCCGAAGCGATGGCCAAGCGCGCGCAACACGTGGTGGGCATCGATTTGGCCGCCAAGCCGCTGGGTGTGGCGCGGCTGCACGCCCTGGAAGCGGGCGTGCAAAACCTGCAGTACCGGGAGATTCAGACGGAGGCATTGGCAGCAGAAGCACCCGGAACTTTCGATGTCGTCACCTGTATGGAGATGCTCGAGCACGTGCCCGACCCATCAGCCGTGGTGCACGCCTGCAGTGCGCTGACCAAGCCGGGTGGCTGGGTTTTCTTCTCCACTTTGAATCGCAACCCGAAGTCATTCTTGTTCGCCATCATTGGTGCCGAATACGTGCTCAAACTACTTCCTAAAGGCACGCATGAGTACGCCAAGTTCATCAAGCCCAGTGAACTGGCGCGCTGGTGCCGAGAGAGTGGCCTGGCGCTGGATGGCAGCCGCGGCATGCAATACAACCCGTTGACGCGGCGTTACTGGCTATCTAAGGACACCAGCGTCAACTTCCTCATCGCCTGCCGCAAGCCGGCTTGAGCAGCGCAGTGACACGCTTGCGCGTGAAGGCAGTGCTCTTCGACCTCGACGGCACGCTGGCCGATAGCGCCAGCGGGCTGGCTGATGCAGTCAACGACATGCTTTTCGAACGTGGTCAGTCACGGTTGCCGCTGGCAGCCTTGCGACCCGCGGTGGGTTCTGGAGCGCGGGGCATGCTGGGCACTGCCTTCAGCCTGGGTCCCGATGACGCCAGCTACGAATCGATGAAGCAAGAGTTTCTAGACCGCTACGCGCTGCGGTTGCTGGAAAAAGTTCGGCTGTTCGATGAAGTGGCTCCCTTGCTCGACGCCATCGAAGCCGCGGGGTTGACCTGGGGCATCGTCACCAACAAAGCCTTGCGTTTCGCCGACCCCATGAGCCGCGCGCTGGCACTGGTGCCACGCACCGCCGTGCTGGTGGGCGGCGACAGTACGCCCCACACCAAGCCGCACCCCGCGCCCTTGCAGGAAGCATCGCGCAGATTGGGCCTGGCGGCGGCAGATTGCATTTACGTGGGAGACGACTTGCGCGACATGCAGGCTGGCCGCGCCGCAGGTATGCGCACGGCTGCTGCTGCCTGGGGCTACTTGGGCCATGGCGCTGATGTGAGTGTTTGGAAAGCAGACTTTGTGCTGTCCAGCCCGAAGATGCTCTTGGAAAGCCTGGAATTGCCCTAAACTGTGCCTTCTGGGACCGACCTGGCTTCGACGTGTGTGCGGAGTCGATCCGGGGCATGCCGAGCACCAGTTCGCTCGTAAAACCACTGGAAACAAAGTAACTGCGAACGATCAAACGTACGCCCTCGCCGCTTAAAACCGGTGAGCCTCGCAACAGTTGGCCGATGGGCTGGGTCTAAGGGGTAAAACTCAAGGACTGCGAGGTCATTCACATTGGCTCGTCCTGC
>JBBQXN010000028.1:0-39529 GCA_038209585.1 Burkholderiales bacterium | reverse complement strand
TTCTTCCCTGCGGGCATGAGCTACACGGTGCCCTACGACAGTTCGCGCTTCGTGCAGATTTCCATCACCGAAGTCGTCTACACGCTGTTCGAGGCCGTGGCCCTGGTGTTCCTGGTGATGTTTCTGTTCCTGCAGAACTTCCGCTACACCATCATTCCCACCATCGTCGTGCCGGTGGCGCTGCTGGGCACGCTGGGCGTGCTGCTGGCGCTGGGCTTCTCGATCAACGTGTTGACGATGTTCGGCATGGTGCTGGTCATCGGCATCGTGGTGGACGACGCGATCGTGGTCGTCGAGAACGTCGAGCGCATCATGTCCGAGGAAGGCCTGCCGCCGCTGGAAGCCACGCGCAAGGCCATGGGCCAGGTCTCCAGCGCCATCATCGGCATGACCATCGTGCTGATGTCGGTGTTCGTGCCTTTGGCCTTCTTTGCCGGCTCGGTGGGCAACATCTACCGCCAGTTCAGCGCGGTGATGGTGGCGGCGGTCGGTTTCTCCGGATTTCTGGCGCTGTCGTTGACGCCGGCTTTGTGCGCCACCCTGCTCAAGCCCATCCCCAAGGGCCAGCAGCAGGAGCGCAAGGGCTTCTTCGGTGTCTTCAACCGCTTCTTCAAGCGCACGGCCAGCGGCTACGAAAGCCTGGTCGGCGGCATCTTGCGGCGCACCGGCCGCTTCGTCGTCCTCTACCTGCTCATCATCGGCGCTGTCGGCTGGGTGTACACCACCTTGCCGGGTTCGTTCCTGCCGGCAGAAGACCAGGGCAACCTGATCGTCAACGTGCAGCTGCCCCCAGGCGCCACGCGCGAGCGCACGCAGGCCGTGATGGAACAGGTCGAAGGCTTCATCCTGAAGCAGCCCGAGGTGCAGAGCATGGTCGGCGTACTGGGTTTCAGCTTCAGCGGGCAGGGGCAGAACGCCGCGCTGGCCTTCGTCACGCTGAAGGACTGGGACGAACGCCCCGAGCCCGAGAACAGCGCGCAGGCAGTGGCTGGACGTGCTTTCGGCGCGCTCAGCGGCGTGCGCGATGCCACGATCTTCCCGCTCAGCCCGCCGCCGATTCCTGAACTGGGCCAGGCTTCGGGCTTCAACTTCCGCTTGCAAGATCGCGCCGGCCAGGGCCGCGACGCCCTGGTGGCTGCGCGCAACCAACTGCTGGGCATGGCCGGGCAGAGCAAGATCCTGGCGCAAGTGCGGCCCGACGGCCTGGAAGACGCGCCGCAACTGCAGATCGACATCGACCGCGACAAGGCGGCAGCGCTGGGCGTGCCATTCAGCAACATCAGCGCCACCATCGGCACCGTGCTGGGTTCCAGCTATGTCAACGACTTCCCCAGCCAGGGCCGCTTGCAGCGCGTGGTGGTTCAGGCCGATGCGCCAGCGCGCATGCAGCCTGATGACCTGTTGCGGCTGAACGTGTCAAACAGCCAGGGGCAGCCAGTGCCCATGGCGGCGTTTGCCAGCACGCGCTGGGTCACAGGTGCCATGCAGACGGTGCGCTACAACGGCTACCCGGCCATGCGCATCGGTGGCAATGCCGCACCTGGCTACAGCACGGGCGACGCCATTGCCGAGATGGAACGCCTGGCGGCGCAGCTGCCAGCAGGCTTCGGCTACGAGTGGACGGGCATCACGCGCGAGGAAAAGATCGCGGGCAACCAGGCGCTGGTGCTGTACGGGTTCGCCATCCTCGCTGCCTTCCTGGTGCTGGCAGCGTTGTACGAAAGCTGGAGCATTCCGATTTCCGTGCTGCTGGTGGTGCCGCTGGGTGTGCTAGGGGTGGTGCTGGCCACGCTGCTGCGCGGTTACAGCAACGACGTGTACTTTCAGGTCGGCCTGGTCACCATCATTGGTTTGTCGGCGAAGAACGCGATCCTGATCATCGAATTCGCCAAGGACTTGCAGGCGCAGGGCAAGGGCGCTGTCGAAGCCGCGCTGGAAGCCGCGCACCTGCGCTTTCGGCCCATCGTCATGACCTCGCTGGCCTTCGTGCTGGGCGTGTTGCCGCTGTTCCTGGCCAGTGGTGCGGGTTCGGCCAGCCAGCGTGCCATCGGCACCGGGGTCATCGGCGGCATGATCACGGCCGTGGTGCTGGCAGTTTTCTTCGTACCGCTGTTCTTCGTCGTCGTGCGGCGCTGGTTCAAGCCCAGCGAACGCCAGCGTCTGCATGACGCGCACGAGTCGACGCCTTCCAACGTGAACACGCCGCAGGAGGATCGTTGAGATGCGCGCCATGAAACACACGGTCCTGGCGCTGGCGTCAGCAGTGATGCTGGCTGGCTGCAGCTTCATACCCACCTACCAGCGGCCAGCCTTGCCTGTTCCTGCGGCATTGCCTGATTTGGCGACGACCACGCCGGTGGACGCTGCAGTGCCTGCGGCCGATCTGGCCTGGGCCGATTTTCTGGGCGACGCGCGCCTGCGCGCTCTGGTCGAGGTGGCGCTGAAGAACAACCGCGACCTGCGCATCGCCACGCTGAATGTCGAGCTGGTGCGCGCGCAGCTGGGCGTGCAGCGTGCCGATCTTCTGCCCAGCGTGGGTGCAGGCGTGCAGGCCAGCAGTACGCCTGTCAACGGCAACAACACGCGCACCTACACGGCAGGGCTGCAGGTGAGCGGTTTCGAGCTCGACCTGTTCGGCCGTGTGCGTGCCCTGAGCGAAGCCGCTGCAGCGCGCTACCTGGCCAGCGACGAAGGCCGGCGCGCGGCCCAAGTGGCCCTGGTGGCCAGCGTGGCCAGCGTCGAACTGGCGCTGCGCGCTGATGACGAACTGCTGCGCATCACACGCCGCACGCTGGCTTCACGCGAGGAAGGCCTGAAGCTTACCCGCGTGCGCTTTGACGGCGGTGTGGCGGCTGCACCTGAACTGCGCGTGGCCGAATCCCTGCTGGCCGCCGCACGCGTGGGCGTGCTGGCCCTGCAGCGGCAGCGCGCACAGGACCAGAACGCGCTGATGCTGCTGCTGGGCCAGGCCTTGCCAGCTGACTTGCCCGCAGCGCCTGACCTGGCGTCTTCACGCCTGCTGGCCTTGCCGTCTGGTCTGCAAAGCGATGTGCTGCTGCAGCGCCCCGACATCCGCCAAGCCGAGCAGAGCTTGATCGCAGCCAACGCCAACATCGGCGCGGCACGGGCGGCGTTTTTCCCGCGCATCTCGCTCACCGGCAGCGTCGGCTTTGCCAGCAATGAATTGCAGAGACTGTTCGACAACACCGCCTGGTCGTTCACGGGGCAGTTGCTGCAGCCGCTGTTCGATGCCGGGCGCAATCAGGCCAACTTCGCAGTGGCGCAAGTGGCGCGCGAACTGGCGGTCGCGCAATACGAGCGCACCATTCAACAGGCCTTCCGCGAAGTGGCCGACGCCTTGGCCGGCCGCGCCACCTTGGGCGACCAGCTGGCGGCGCAGCTGGCGCAGGCAGAAGCTGAATCGAGCCGCCTGGAACTGGCTGATCTCTTGTTCAAGGGCGGGGTGGCCAGCTCACTGGACCGGCTGGACGCAGAACGCTCGGCCCTGGCCGCACAGCAAGCGGTGGTGCAGTTGCAACTGGCGCAGCTGCAGAACGTGGTGCTGCTGTACCGCGTGCTGGGCGGCGGTGCCGGGCCGGCGTTAGCGGCTAGTCGCTGAGGCAGCTGCGGCAGCTGAGGCAGTTGAGACTGCTCTCCCGCCACAATCGCGGGCTTCATCTGAACCTACGGAGCCCGCCTTGCCGCAGAGCGACATCGCCATCGCCCAAGCCGCGCGTTTGTTGCGCGTGACCGACCTGGCCCGAGACCGGCTCGGCATAGCCGACGAGCATCTCGTGCCCTACGGCCACTACAAGGCCAAGATTTCGCTGGACTATCTGGCCAGCTTGGACGACGGTCTCGACAGGCCCGACGGCAAGCTGATTCTCGTCACCGCCATCAGCCCCACCCCGGCAGGCGAAGGCAAGACCACCACCACGGTGGGCCTGGGCGACGCGCTCAACTACATCGGCAAGAAAGCCATGGTGGCCTTGCGCGAACCGTCGCTGGGCCCCGTATTCGGCATGAAGGGCGGTGCCGCAGGCGGTGGCCATGCGCAGGTGGTGCCGATGGAGGACATCAACCTGCACTTCACCGGCGACTTCAACGCCATCGCCCTGGCCAACAACCTGCTGGCCGCAGCCATAGACAACCACGTGCACCACGGCAATACGCTGGGCATCGACGTGCGCCGCATCAGCTGGAAACGGGTGATGGACATGAACGACCGCGCGCTGCGCAACATCACCGTGGGCCTGGGCGGGCCGGGCAACGGCTTCCCGCGGCAAGACGGTTTCGACATCGTCGTGGCCAGCGAGGTGATGGCCATCCTGTGTCTGGCTTCGTCGTTGGCTGACCTGAAAGAACGCCTGGGCCGCATCGTGGTGGCAGAAACGCGAGACCGCCAGCCGGTACGCGCCAGTGACCTCAAGGTGCATGGCGCCATGACCGTGCTGCTGCGCGACGCGCTGGCACCTAACCTGGTGCAGACGCTGGAGAACAACCCCGCCATCCTGCACGGCGGCCCGTTCGCCAACATCGCCCATGGCTGCAACAGCGTGATCGCCACGCGCGCGGCGCTGAAGCTGGCCGACTATGTGGTCACCGAAGCCGGTTTCGGTGCCGACCTGGGCGCCGAGAAATTCATCGACATCAAATGCCGCAAGAGCGGCCTTCGCCCATCTTGCGCCGTGGTGGTGGCCACCGTGCGGGCCTTGAAATACCACGGTGGTGTCGACTTGAAAGAGCTGGGCACGGAAGACCTGGAAGCACTGGGCCGCGGCCTGGCCAACCTGGAACGCCATGTGCGCAACCTGCGTGATGTGTTCGGCCTGCCTTGCGTGGTCTCGATCAACCATTTCAGCGCCGATACCGATGCCGAGCACGCCTTGCTGCGCGACCGCATCGGCGCACTGGGCGTGCCCGTGGTCACCGCCCGCCACTGGGCCGACGGCGGCAAGGGTGCAGCCGACCTGGCGCGCGAGGTCGTGCGCTTGTGCAGCCTGCCCAGCGAATTGCGCTTCGCTTACGAAGACGCCGACCCGCTGTGGGAGAAGCTGCGCAAGCTGGCCACGCGCATTTATGGCGCAGCCGACATCAGCGCCCCGGCCGATGTACGCGCCCAGATCGCGCGGCTGCAGGAAGCCGGGTATGGGCACTACCCCGTTTGCGTGGCCAAGACGCAATACAGCTTTTCCACCGACGCCAGCCAGCGCGGCGCGCCCAGTGGCCATGTGGTGAACGTGCGCGAAGTGCGTCTGGCCACGGGCGCGGAATTTGTTGTGATGATCTGCGGCGACGTGATGACGATGCCCGGCCTGCCCAAGCAACCCTCGGCCGAGTTCATCGACCTGGATGCGCAGGGCAGGGTGGTCGGCCTCTTTTAGCCTTTCGGCGCCTTAAGTCATGGCCAACCCGGCGCGGCTCTATCGCATCGAAGCGCTGATCCGAACGCGCGGTCATGTCAGCTTCGCGGCCTTGCTGGCCGAGCTGGAAATCTCGCCGGCCACGCTGAAGCGCGACCTGGAATATCTGCGCAGCCGGCTGGGCGCGCCGATCGAGTACGACCATGCGCTCAACGCCTATCGTTTCGCCGCTACGGGAACGGGGCCGACCAGGCCGCGACACGAGCTGCCGGGTGTCTGGTTCGACGAGGCCGAGCTGTATTCGTTGCTCATGGCGCAGCAGCTGCTGGGCAGCCTGGACAGCGAAGGTTTGATGAATCGCCATCTGCAGCCGCTGCTGGACCGCATAGGTCACCTGCTTGACAGCAGTAGCAGCAGCAGTGGCAACAGTCCAGGCCGTGAAAAGGGTGAGGGCCACGACACGGCCGCACAACTGTCGCGCCGGGTCAAGATCGCCAGCACGCAAAGGCGACCGGTGCCCAGCCGTTTCTTCGAGCGTGTCACTTCGGCCTTGCTCACACGCCAGCGTTTGCACCTGCACTACCTCACGCGAACGCGTGGCCAGCGCAGCGAGCGTGAGGTTTCGCCCCAGCGGCTGGTTCATTACCGACACACCTGGTACCTGGACGCCTGGTGCCACCACACGAATGCCCTGCGCCGTTTTGCGCTGGACGCTGTGGAACAAGCCACGGTACTGCCGGTCGCTGCACTAGAGGTGCAGTTGAACGAGGTGGCTGCCGCCATGGACGGGGGTTACGGCATCTTTGCCGGTAGCGCCGCCACACCGGCCAAGCCCTTGCAATGGGCCGTGCTGCGCTTCGACGTTCAAACCGCTTCCTGGGCCAGCCGGGAAGAGTGGCATCCGGCGCAGCAAGGGCGCTGGCTGGAAGACGGCGGCTTCGAAATGAAGCTGCCCTATGCCGACGACACCGAGCTGGTCATGGATGTGTTGCGCCACGGCGCCGGCGTGCGCGTCATCGCACCGGCCAGCCTGGTGGCCAAACTGCGCCGCGCCTTGGCTGAGGCTGCAGCGCTGTACGGCGAGATCGATTCAGGGCGATGAGCTGGTGCAGGGACTGCGGTGGTTCCAACGCTCAGGGTTTGAACACCAAGCGCTTCTGCAGCGCATCTATGGCGGTTTCTACCGCCCTCAATTCAGGGGGGGCGAAGTTTTCGCGCGCAAAGACTTCCTTTTCTGCCTGCGCGCGCTTGGCCCGGATCGTCATCCAGGCCCCGTCCTGAAGCGCCGGGTCATCGTAGATCTCTTGCATCTGGAAGAACCCGTGCGCAGTCAGCAACCGCGCCATGGCGGTGAATTCATGCGGCTCGACATGGGCCTGCGACACCTGGTCTGAAGAGCCCCGGCGCGCATTGCCCACCTGGGTCAACACTGCAGAGCCATCGCTGCGCAAGAGCAGGCGCTGACCACCGACACAGCCGAAACAGTTGCGTTCGATGCTGATCTCGGTGATGCCCTGCGCTGTGTCGGCGCTGGCACCCGATGCGGGCGCGATGCACCAGACCAAGCCCGCCAGAAGCGTCGCCGAGGGCCAGTTGGACAGCCACCGAAATGCGGGGGTGAAGAGACTCACAAGCGGGCTCCTACGAGGAAAGCGAGGGTGCTCATGCACTGTGTTCCCCACTGTTCCAGTTGAAAACTTGAGGGTAAGCTCAAATCATCCATCCGCCGCTTGTGTGAACGCGTGCAGGGTTCTTGTGAATCGTTCTTGCGATCCGTTCCAACATACGCTTTTGCACATCAGCGGGTTCGTTGAATCGTTTGATCGCCTGTCTACTCTAGGATTTCATATGCAGAAGAACAGCCCGCAGGGCCAACCGCTCACCGCCCCCCGCCCCGCTGGCCACAGCCACAGCCACAGCCACCGCCTGGCCGCTTTGATGGTGTGTCTGGCGGCAGCATCGGTCGTGACCGTGGCGCAGGCGCAAACTGCGCGAACGGCCGCAGCTTCGCCTGCGGCCATGGCAGCAGCGCATCCCTCGCGCGCCGCCTGGGTGGACATGCGTGCCAGTGCACCCGACGTCTCCGCAAGGGGTGCCGAGCGCTCCGTACTGGCTCAACGCTTCCGCGGCATGACCCTGGACCGCAGCCTGGTGACCAGCGTGCTGGCCCGCGCCCCGATGGAGTTCAGCCCAGCAGCCAGCCGCAATGCGGCTGTTCTTTCGTTGCCGCACCCGAATGGCAGCTTCCAGCGCTTTGCCATGGTCGAGTCGCAGATGATGGAGCCCGGGCTGGCGCAGCGGCACGCAGGCATCAAGACCTATATCGGCCGCGGTATAGACGACCCTGGCGCCACGCTGCGCATCAGCCTGACCCAACTGGGCCTGCACGCTTCGGTGCGCTCGCGCCAGGGCAACTGGTATGTCGAGCCGTACTACAACGCCGACGAAAGCCTGTACGCCAGCTACCTGCGCACTGAAGTGCCTGCGCGCCAAGCCCCGTTTGCCGAAGCGCCCATGATGCAGCCGATGCTCTCCATGCAGCGCGGCCGCTACCGCGCCGGTGACACGGTGCAGGTGATGGGCGCGGGCTTCGCGCCCAACGCGCAGGTCACGATCAGCGTGCGACTGGCTGGCGAGGCCACAGCACGGCAGACTTTGTACGCCACGGCCAATGCCGATGGCTCGTTGGCCACCAGTTTCACCGCCGATCCATGGCGCGCCACCGGCAGCTTCGAGCTGACAGCCGTTGACAGCCGTGCCAGCACCAGCTCGAACTTCCAGGTTGTGCCCGATGGCACTTCGCTCAACGCTTCTGTGGGCAACCAGCTCCGCACTTATCGCCTGGCCATGGTCACCGACCCGGCCTACGCGAACTTCCACGGCGCTGCCAACGTCACTGCTGCCAAGGTGATCTTGATGAACCGTGTGAACCAGGTCTATGAAGACGACCTGTCGATCCGCATGGTGCTGATCAATGCCACCGATGCGCTGAACCTGAATACGGCCGCGCTGGCCACGGGTGCGAATGGCCCCTGTGGCGCCACGGCCTGCTTCACCTCGGCCCAGGTGGCCAGCTGCGGTGGCAGCGGCCTGAACCAGAACCGCATCGTCGCCGGCCTGCTGGCCGGTGCCGCCAACTACGACGTCGGCCACCTGGCGCTGGGTGGCAACGGGGGCGGCGTTGCCGGCCTGGGCGTGGTGGGTCTGGACGGCAAGGCACGTGGCTGCACCGGCATCAACCCGCCCACGGGCGACCTGTGGGCCATCGACTTCGTGGCCCATGAGCTGGGTCACCAGTTCGCCGGCAATCACACCTTCAACGGCACGCTGGGCAACTGCAGTGGCGGTAATCGCAACTCTGCGAACTCGGTAGAGCCCGGCAGCGGTTCGTCGGTGATGGCTTATGCCGGCATCTGCAGCAACGACAACGTGCAGAGCAACAGCGACCCGTATTTCTCGCAGCGCAGCTTCGACGAAATCACCACGCACACCAGCGCGGGCGAGCAGACCCTCAACGAGATTCAGCAAGCTGCGTTGACGGGCTTCACTGCGCCCGGCCAACAATTCCAGCTGCGCTACAACGGCGTCGACTCGGCAGCCATCGTGTCGGGAGCGAACTTCTCGCCAGCCGGTGTGAAGGCGGCCGTCGAGGCCATCGCAGGCTGGCCGGCAGGCGGCATGGTGACGGTCACGGCGCTGTCCAACAACGGCTTCACGCTCAGCTACAGCGGCACGCTGGCGGGCACCGACGTGCCCAACCTCCAACTCGTGAACTGCTCTGGCAGCTGCACCGGTTTCGTCAACGACATCACGAAGGGCGGTGCGAGCACCCGGCGCGGCGTCACCAGCGCCACGGGCAACAACCCACCCGCAGTGACGGCGGCTGCCGGCTTCACCATCCCCATCCGCACACCCTTCGCCTTGACCGGCGGTGCGGTGGACCCGGAAAGCGACACCGTCACCTATCTGTGGGAACAGAACGATCGCGGCGCAGGCACTGGCACGAGCCTGGTCAACAACATCAAGGCCAACGGCCCGCTGTTCACGCAGTTCGGCAACCGCGCGGTGTTCAACGCCGGCATTTACAACCCGCCAGGCCAGAACCAGGTCACGACCAATCCGACGCGGGTGTTCCCCGACCTCGCGCAGATCCTGGCCAACAACACCAATGCGGAAACCGGCAACTGCGGCCCCGTCAGCGGCGCGCCTACAGCCGCGCAGATCGACTGCTTTTCAGAGTTCCTGCCCACTGGTGACTACACCGGCTTTGCAGGTGTCAACGCCTCGCCCGCACGCCTGAACATGCGCGTGACGGCGCGTGACGGGCGCGGTGGTGTGAACAGCGCAGACACGGTGCTCACGCTGGCACCTGGCGCTGGCCCGTTCCTGGTCACATCGCCCAATACGGCCGTCAGCCTGCCCAGCGAGTCTTTGCAGACCATCAACTGGGACGTGGCCAACACCAACGTGCCACCCGTGAGTGCGGCCAACGTGCGCATTTCGCTGTCTGTGGACGGCGGGACCAGCTACCCGTTCTTGTTGGCTGCTTCTGTGCCCAATACCGGCGCGCGCACCATCATCCTGCCGCAAGTGGGCACGACACAGGCCCGCGTCAAGGTGGAAGCTGTAGACAACGTGTTCTTCGACGTGTCCAACAGCAACTTCACCATCCGGCTGCTGGCCGACGTGAACCAGGACGGCAGCATCAGCTGCAGCGACTACTTCGTCGTGCTCAACGCGCTGGGTACATCCACAGGCCAGCCGGGCTTCGTGGCGCTGGCCGACATCAATGGCAACGGCGTTATCGATGCGCGTGATGTGTCGTATGTGCAGTCGCGTCTGCCGACGCGTAGTTGTCCTACGCCGTGACACGGCAGCAGGCCTGAGCCGGTCGGCTCGGGTCCTTCCATCAGTTTGAGACCCTGCGGCCGGGTGGGCTTGTCTGAATCGCAGACAGGCCTACCCGGCCGAGTCACTGGGCGGAAAGCAATCAATGATCAGGATAGAGCGCAGCCCGGTGCATGGCACAGGCTTGTTCGCCGAGCGCGACCTGGTTGCCGGTGAGCGCATGGGCGAGTACGCCGGCCGCCGCTACACCGCCAGGCAGGCCGCGCGGCGCGAATGGGACCAGGCGCTGACGTATGTGTTCGGGTTGTCCGATGGTTCGGTCATCGACGCCGCTGAAGGCGGTAACGAGACGCGGCACTTCAACCACTCGTGCGAACCGAATTGCGAAGCCTATGAGGAAGCAGGCACTCGGGGCCTGCAGGAGATCGTTTTCTACAGCCTGCGCGCCATCCGTGCAGGAGAAGAACTGTTCATAGACTACCAATTGGAAGTTGATGCGTCGATGCCCGATACAGCCTACCGCTGCGCCTGCGGCTCAAGGCTGTGCCGCGGCACGATGCTCAGCGCGTAAGCGCCTCGGCCTTGGCCTCAGCCCGTCAAGCCTTCAACACAAGCTGTTTTTCAGAGCCACGACCAAAGGCGCCAAACCCAGCGCGGCATGCGGTCAGGGCTGGGCTGATAGACATGGCGGTAGTCGCTGCGGGTGGTTTGACGTGGCATCACAGTCTCCAAGTGAATGGCTTGACTGTATATAACGACAGACCTGTATGCAACCCCAGTTTTCGCGGGTGGGTGTTCAGCGCGGGTCCAGCGACAAACCTGGCTGGCCGTCGGGTGCGACATGGGGCACGCGGGCCGTCAACCTGGCGCCTTCGCCCAGCGCAGCCCGCACTTCCAGAGACCCTGCGCAGGATTCCAGGCGAAAGCGCATGCCTGCCAGGCCACGCCCTGCCTCGCTTGCCGATGCAGGGTCGAAGCCGCGACCGTCGTCCTGAATTCTCAGCACGGCTTGGCCGTCTTCCGACTGCATGGACACGCGTACGCATCGGGCCTGGGCGTACTTGGTGATATTGGTCAGGCCTTCCTGCAGCACCCGAAACAGCGTGATTTCGCAGTCTGGCGCCAGGCGCAGCGCAGCCAGAGCGGTTTGCACATCCAGCTCGCTGCGTTGCTTGAACTCGTTGCACAAGATTTGCAATGCCGGCTGCAGCCCCAGATTGCTCAAGGTCGAAGGACGCAGGTCTTCAGTGATGCGGCGTTTCAGCGCAATCACGGCGTCCAGTGTCTGCACCAGGTGCTGCAAGCGCTCCAGCACGTCCGGGGGCGCCTGCTTGAGCTTGTTGCGCAGGCGCGCCACATCCAGCTTGGCTGCAGTCAGCAGCCCGCCGAGTTCGTCGTGCAGTTCCCGGGCCAGGTGGCTGCGCTCGTCTTCGCGTGCCAGTTGCAGGTGCCGCGCCATCTCGCGCAGTTCCTGGGTGCGACGGATCACCTCGGCATCCAGACGGTCGCGCTCTTGTTCCACGCCGCGCGAGCGGGCGGTGCGCTCGCGCGTCAGGTGCTCTGCCTGGCGCGTATAGAACCAGATGGACAGCATGCTCAGCAGCAGCAAGGCCCCCACGGCCAGGCGATTGCTTTCCAGCGTGGTCATCAATGCTTTTCGGTCTTGCGCCATGCGCGTTTGCTCGCTGGCGGCGGTCTGTGCCACCAGCGCTTCGATCTGGACCAGATGTTCGTTGCCCAGCCCGGACCGGGCCAGAACCGTGGCTTGTTCTGTCTGACCCTGATCCATGAGCCGCACGATGTCGCCCATGGTGGTCAGGCGCATCTGGGTCAAAGCTTGCAGTTCCAGCAGCAAAGCCCGCCTCTGGTCTGTGTCGCTGAAGTGGCCGCGCAATGTCACCAGTTGGCTCTGCAGCATCTGCGCGAGCGCCCGGAACTGTGCGGCGTCTTCTGTACTGCCGGTGATGACGTAAGCACGCTGCGCAGTTTCTGCACCCAACAGTTGCAACTGCAGTCTGCGAATCTCGATGCGTGCAGCCAGGATGTCGTCGCCAGATTGGAGCGAAGCACGCGCACGGTGCAGATTCCACTCGTTCACGCCCAGCAGGCAAAGGGCTCCCAAAAATGCCACCACGACAGTCCAGCGTCGCCAAGGTCGCTGCATCTTGGCGCTGGTCACTGGGGCGTATCGTGGTCTGCTTGGGCCGAACGTTCGAGACAATGCTCCACCAGCGCATCGATCTCGCCAGACTTGTCGAAGACCCGCGCCGCGCCTAACGAGATGCAGTGGCGGCGCACGTCGTCGGTGGCGTAGTTGGTCAACACCACACGCTCTATGTGGGTGCCGGCATCGCGCAGGGCCTTCAAGACGCCCATGCCCGACCCTTGAGCCAGAAAGATGTCGATGATGGCGATGTCTACTGACAAGTGGCCGTCGGTCAGCTGGCGTATGGCCGTGGCTTCGTCTTCGGCTGTGCCCACAACGCACACGGGCGTCATCTCTTCCAGGGTTGCGACCAGATTCTCTCTAATCACCGGACTGTCTTCGACGATGAAGGCGCGCAACGGTCTCATGATTTCTGGAATCGGGGAGGCAAGACAATCATTGCAGCAAAGTGTGCGATTGCATCAACGGCGAAGCTATCAGGGCATCTCGCGCTGGGCTGTAGGACGCAGCCGACAACCGCTCGTGCAAGCTGGGGTGCAGTGTGCAGCTGCCGACAGTCCCAGCCGCAGTTACAGCACCAGCTACGGCACCGGACCCAGCGCGAGCCCGTGTACGCAGGCGGCCAGAGTCAAGGGCAACGCGTTGTGCCACGCTGTGAGCCACCCTACTGCATCAACCCGTTTTTCATCGCGTAATAAGTCAGGTCGCTGTTGCTTTGCAAACTCAGCTTTTCCAGCACGCGGCTGCGGTAGGTGCTGACTGTCTTGACGCTGAGGAACATGCTTTCGGCGATGCCGCCCACCGTCTCACCTTTGGCCAAGCGCAGAAACACTTGCAGTTCGCGTTCAGACAAGGCGTCGTGCGGGGCATCGTTCCCGCCATTCAACTGGTCTGCCAGCAACTCAGCCACGGCGGGCGTGACGTACTTGCGCCCGCGCACCACCGTACGAATGGCTGTGGCAATCTCGGACGGGTCACAGTCCTTGCCCAGATAGGCACTGGCGCCCTGTTTCAGCAGCGTGACGGCGTAGGTTTGTTCGGGAAAACCGCTGAGGATGATCACAGGCAGTTGAGGAAATCGGGCTTTGATGGCCAGCAAGGCATCCAAGCCGCCATGTTCTGGCATCGACAGGTCCATCAACAACACATCCACCGTGCCACTGCGCGCCAGATCCAGCGCCTCGCGGCCGTTGATGGCTTCACCCGTCACGCGAAAATCCACTTCGTCACCGAGCACCTGCCGCAAGCCTGTGCGGACCAGCGTGTGGTCGTCGACGATTCCGATGTTGATCATGGATTGGGCAGCAGGTTTGTGGATGACGCATGGTGCAATGAAGCATGCCGCACCAGCAGAGTATCGGCAAGCCCACCACTTCCGGCTGACAGACGGCGCATCAGCTTGGCGTCAGACCAGTCCTACATCTGTTCGCCTGTGACCTCATGCGGTGCCTTGGCCGGTCGTCGCAGGCGGTGCGCCGCCTTCATCTTCCCAGCGCTGAACTTCGGGCGGGGGCACGTCATTCGCAGCGCTCTTACGCTGGCGCGATTTCTCGCTGTCCATCCAGAGTTTGAGAGCCTGCGCTGCCAAACCACTGGTGATGGCAAAGGCGATGAGTTTCTTGATCATGAATGCGTCCTCGGTAGCCTATTTGGCCAGCCAGTCCTTGAGTTCGTCGGCGTGCTCTTCTTCATCGGCCAGGATGTCTTCCAACAAGCGGCGGGTGGTTGAATCCTTGTCGGCCACCAAGCGGATCATCTGCCTGTAACTTTCGCAAGCGACGCGCTCAGCTATCAGGTTGGCTTTGAGCATGGCGTGCAGATCGGTGGCGTCGTTGTATTCCGCATGCGACCGGCCACTCAGGCTGTCGGGGCGAAAGTCGGGCTCTCCGCCCAGTTGCACGATGCGCTCAGCCAGTCGATCGGCGTGGCTCAACTCCTCGTTGGCATGCACCATGAACTCTTCGGCGATCTTGGGGCTGGCCAAGCCGTCGGCGGTGAAGTGGTGACGGCGATAACGCATCACGCACACCAGTTCAGTGGCCAGTGCATCGTTCAGCAATTTGATAATGTCTTCACGCCAGGGGCTCGATGCTGGCGTCACGGCGCCGTTCTCCATGTCTTGCCGCGCTGCGTCAAGTGCTGCTGTGTCGAGCACCAAACGGTCGCTGGTGGAGGACTTGCTCATGGTGGTGGGTTGGTTCATGGTCGTTCAGCCTTTGCTCTGGATGGCGATGTTCTGTCGAAACTTTTCGAGTTGTCTCACCTTAGGCAACAAGTGCTGAAGGCGGCGTCGGCGCACAGCGGGTGCCCCTGTCGGACAACACGCACATGCCGCCTGCTCAGCCGCGCGCTCGACCGCCTGTTCAGATCAACCGGCTGCCACCAGATCCTTTGCGTTCAAGCCCCTGGCGCGGCAGACTGGCCTGCACGCGTGTGCCCCGGCCAGGCGCCGATTCGAGCGTCAGTTGCCCGTCCAGCGACTCCACCCGGTAGCGCATGCCCGCCAGCCCGTGGCGCGCCACGCGCGTGCCCTGAATGTCGAAGCCAGCGCCATCGTCACTGATGGTGATCTCCAGGCGGTCGCCATGTACCTTCAGGGTCACAGCCAACGACGTGGCGTGTGCATATTTCTGCACGTTGGTCAGCGCCTCTTGCACCAGGCGGTAAATGGTGAGTTCTGCTTCATCGTTCAGAGCCACCGTGTCCACATCGAACCGAATCTTCAAACCCAGGCGCTCTGAGACATCGGTGCACAAGAGTTCCAGCGCCTTGCCCAGCCCCAGATGCTGCAGTGACGAGGGCCGAAGGTCCTCGATGATGCGCCGTTTGATGGCCACCACTTCGTCCAGTCGGCGGTTGGCCTGCTTCAGGCGTTCAGCCAGTTGCGCCGGATCCTTGGCGTTGCGCATTCGCGCGAGATCGAATTTGGCTGCTGTCAACAATCCGCCCATCTCGTCATGCAGCTCCCTGGACAGCCGCGCCCGTTCTGCCTCTTGCACGGTTTGCAGATAGCTGGCGAGTTGTCGCAGATCGCTGGTGCGGGCTGCCACTTCGGCTTCCAGCGTCGTGCGGGCCGATTGCGCAGCATGCGATTCAGCCAACAGGCGACGGCCATAGGCCAGACCAGCGATGCCGGACAGCACAGCCAGCACATTGATGATCAAGCGGCGAAGCAGCAGTTCTTTCTCGATGGCCGCGCCCAGAACCGTGTCGCGCTCTGCAGCAAATTCCAGCGCGGCGCGCATTTCTTCGCGCAGGCTGTTCATGCCGTCGCGGCCTATGCCCGAGCGCACCACTTCCAGGGCCATCTCGCCCTTTCCCGATTGGGCCAGCTCGATCGTGGTGGCCAGCTCGCTGAGCTTCAGCTCGATCAGCGCGCGTGCCTTGCTGGCGCGTTCGGCGGCTGCCTGCCCAGCGCCTTCCAGGAACTTCAGCGTCGGTTCAAGACGGCCGGGCAGGGCGGCGAGTGCTTCGCCATAGGTCGACAGGTAAGTCTCGTGCCCTGTCAACAGGTAGCCGCGCTGCGCCGATTCGGCTTCGGTCAACAGCTGAAGCACCGACATGCCGGTGGCGCCGGCACGGATCATGGCCAGTCGCTGGTCGCGCAGTTCGATCGTCTGATGGTGCGACCGTTCGTTGAAGAACACCGTCGCCGCCACCACACCCAGAATCAACGGCGCTGCCCAGCGTGCTGTCAACAGCGTGTGCAGCAGGCCGCGCAAGTTCATAGCGTCAGCATACGCATCGGTTATGGAAATGGTTGATCAGACGATTATCCAAACGATTCTGCAAGCTATTCTGCAAATTCAAGCACGTGCTTCGACGCGCACGTCCACGGTCATGCCCGCGTAATCGCCCGAGCTACCGAACCATTCGCCCGACAAAGGTGCCACCTCAGACGCCTGCCTGGCCACGGCAATGCGGATGAGGTCGGTGCCGCCGATGAGGTTGTTCGTAGGGTCCGCCGGGAACCAGCCGCACTCCGACAGATAGACCTGCACCCAGCCATGGGTGGCGCCTCCGCCCTGGTTGCCGCCCGCTGCAGGTGAATAGAGATAGCCGGAAACGAAGCGCGCTGCGATGCCCAGCCGGCGCAGTGCGTCAATCATGAGCGTGGCGTAGTCGCGGCAGGCGCCGCCGCGCTTGGCCAGGGTTTCCTGCGGCGACTGCGTACCTTCTTCTTCACGCAAGCTGTAGCTGAATTCGTTGCGGAACGCCTCAGTCATCAAGGAGATGGCCCGGCGTGGGCCGCCTTCCTGGGTGGCCTGGCTGAAGAACGGCTGAGCCCATGCCCGCAGCAGGTGGCCCGGGTCCTCGTACGACGGCAGCAGGAAGGGGGTCAGCGCCAGTCTTTCAGCAGCGGTGTAGCTGGGCGGCATCCAGACGCTTTCGCTGGCAGCCGGCAAGTCGAAGGCCTTGTTGCCCAGGTGGTCCACGGTGAAACGGCTGGTGATGCGCAGTAGGCTGGCGCGCGCGCCAGGTTGCACCAGCGCCACGGAATTGCCGTAAGCGTCGTAGACCAGATCAACACGGCTGGGTGCTGGCGTGACCTCCAGTTCGGTGGCCAGAACGCGCATGTCGTGCCCGTCAATCGGCCTGAAGCTCAGGCGGTGCTGGCCAAAGTCGACATCCTGCTTGAAGCGGTATTCGGTGGTGTGGGTGATGTCGTAGATCATGGTCAGGTGGTCAGGTGGTCATGTGGACTGATGCGGGCAGGTGCTCACACCAGATCTTCGATGGTCAACCGTCCGTATCGCACGGCAAGTTTGGCGCCGAACTGGCGTGCCAGTTCACCGATGCGTTGTGCTTCTTCGTCGTTATCAGCTTTGACGACAAGCCAACTCGCGCCCTCCCGTGACAGTTCCAGGTAGCGCCGCATCAGCGTGATCTCGTAGCCGAAACCGGCCAGCGGGCTGGCGTTGTCGATCAGGCTTTGCATCTCGTCGATGCTTTCTGTGGGCGTCAACTCGTCTGCTACGAGGCCCGGGGTGCCAGGCGCATGCAGCGCTGCGCACAGACTGCGCAACGCCTGATGGCTGGGCAGGCCGACCATGACATGACCGACAGGCTTGAAGGTGCCGAAGGATGTGGCGCGCGCCTCATTGAGTTCTTCATCGCTGGCTTGACTGCCTGCTTTATCGCTGGGTCTGGCTGTACTTGAGGGCATGCGTTCGCTCCTGGGCTGTTGCTGCTAGCCCGTCATCTTGTGGCAGCGGGTGGGCCGTTCCTGTAGGAGCGGCGGCGTGCGCCTTGTCGGTCTTGTCTGACTCGGTCTTGCGCCAGCGACCGACGGCGTGGGTCACGCCATGGTTCAAACTTCCCGAATGCATACGTCTCAGCCCTCTTCCTGGCGCCCAGCGGGCAAATTCATCTTGCTCATAGGCACTGCTGCAGCGCTGTTGACAGCGGGCTGCACGGTCTTGCGGCTGGGCGAAGCCCGCTCACTGATGCGCGCCAGCGAGCCCTATCAGCAGCAGCCCCAGCAAGCGGCCCTGCGCATGCTGGTGGTCGGAGACAGCACGGGTGTAGGCACCGGAGCCAGCCATCCAGGTGGCAGCGTGGCGGGCCTTTTGGGTGCCGCCTATCCGCAACTGGCCATCGATAACCGAGCCCGCGATGGCGCCAAGTTCGAAGCCGTGCCAGGGCAGATCGAAGCTGCCAGCGCGGCAGGTGGCTACGACATCATCCTCATCAGCGCCGGCGGCAACGACGTCATTCGTGGCACCGATGAAGATGTCTTGGCGCGTGCCCTGGACCAGAGCTTCGCCCGTGCCAAGACGCGTCTGGCGCCGGGTGGGCAAGTGGTGGTTCAAGCCGCAGGTATGGTCGGTAATTCACCGTTCTTCGTGTCGCCTGTTTCCAATCTGATGAACAGCCGCGCGGTGAAGATGCACACGGCTGTACGCGCCGCTGCGACACGCCATGGCGTGCGCGTGGTGAACATGGCGCGCGAAAAAGAAGCTGACCCCTTCGTGCAGAACCCTGACCTGAACGCCAGCGATGGTCTGCACCCCAGTGACGCCGGTTACCGCGTGTGGCGCGACGAATTACTGGCACAAACAGATCTGGCTGCGCGGCTGGCGCCCGCTGCACGCTGAACCCAGCTGATCGGCAGCCACGCGGCGCACCCGAAATGCAGCAGCCCAACCGACGCGGCAACGCTATGAAGCCCTAATCGAATACAGGCGATTCAACACCCAGCACCTTGTGCAGTTTCGGGCTGGTCGTCGTGTATTGAAGCAGGATGCGTTTGTCCGGGAAGACGATGGGCGCAGCCCCGAAAGCAGCCAAGGCCGCTTCGTGGAAGCCCGACAGGATGAGCTTCTTCTTGCCCGGATAGAGGTTGATGTCGCCTACGGCAAAAATGCCGGGGATGGTCGTCTGGAATTTCTCCGTGTCCACCGTGATCTGCTTGCGGTCGATGCCCAGGCCCCACTCTGCAATCGGCCCGAGCTTCGGACTCAAACCGAAGAACACCAGCAGCATGTCCAACGGCACCAGGCGCGTCACGCCATCGGCACCGGTCACTTTGAGTTGGCTCAGTCGATCTTCACGCGTCTCGAAGCCTGTGACCTGTCCGACCACGAACTGCATCTCGTAGTCGTCACACATCGCCTTCATCTTGGCCACCGAAGCCGGCGCGGCCTTGAATCCGTCTCTGCGGTGGATCAGGATCACGCTCTCGGCCTTGTTCGGGCCTTCCTGGGCGAAGTTGAGCGCCCAATCCAGGGCCGAGTCGCCACCGCCCACGATCACCAGGTTCTTGCCGGCGAATTGCGCCGGGCTCTTCACGCGATAGAAAAGCTGCGATTCGGCAAAGCGTTCCAGCCCGTCCACCTTCAACGTGCGCGGCTGGAACGAGCCCACGCCGCCAGCGATGAAGATGGTCTTGGTCAGGAAGCGTGTGCCTTTGCTGGTTTCAACGAAGAAGCGGCCGTCCGCCTGCTTGGCCACCTGCATCACCTCCTGGCCCAGGTGGAAGGTGGCACCGAAAGGCTCGATCTGCTTGAGGAGGCTGTCTGTGAGCTCTTTTCCGGTACACACGGGCACGGCAGGAATGTCGTAGATCGGCTTGTCTGGATAGAGCTCGATGCACTGGCCGCCGGGGTAGGCCAGGCTGTCGATGATGTGGGCCTTGATTTCGAGCAGGCCCAGCTCGAAGACCTGGAAGAGCCCGACCGGGCCGGCACCGATGATGACGGCGTCGGTTTCGATGGGGTGGCTGATGGAATGGTTGTCTGCTTGCATGGAACGAGATTTTCAGCGGATCAGCTGGTCCAGCTTGTCCTTGCGGTCTTTCCACTCATCGGCTTCAGGCAACGGCGCCTTGCGTTTGGTGATGCTGGGCCACTTGCGCGACAGGTCGGCATTGATTTTGATGAACTGCAGCTGATCGGTGGGCACGTCTTCCTCGGGCAGGATGGCGTTGACTGGGCATTCGGGGATGCACACGGCGCAATCGATGCACTCGTCCGGGTCGATGAAGAGCATGTTGGGCCCTTCGCGGAAACAGTCGACGGGGCAGACGTCGACGCAGTCGGTGTACTTGCATTTGATGCAGGACTCAAGGACGACGTGGGTCATGAAAGGCGGCTCGGTTGACGATGGGCATGATCAGGCAGGCATGCAGACTGGCCAAAGAGCCCTCCCGCGCTGACGAAACTTCCTGATTTTAGGGCAGTGGGCAGCAGACTGCCGTGTTGCTGGCTTGTTCGGCTTTCAACCTGTCTGGAACTGCAACCCGCCCTGGGTCGCCAGCACCATCACGGCGCCGCTGGTGCGGTGGCTGGCGGGGTCCACGACGATGAGCGAGCCCGCTTCGCGCTGCTGGGCATAGGGCGCCAGCGGCAACGGCTGCTGCAGCTCGAATTCAACCTCAGCGATCTCGTTGACAGCCAGCCGTTGCGCTGCCGTGGGCTGCAGGCTGTGGATGTCCAGCCGGTGGTGAATGGTGGCCAGCCGCGCCTGCACCCAGCGGTGGCCATGGCGCAGCAGGTACTTGCGGCCGGGGGTGGCCGGTTCGGTGTCCAGCCAGGCCAGGTGGGCGGTGAAGCGGTGCGCTGGTTGCAGCGTGGCCGGTGCGGACAACCAGTCGCCGCGCGAGATATCCAGCGGGCGGTCCAGCACCAGGCCCGCCGATCGCCCGGCAGCCACGCGTGTGGCGGGGCCGTTGGCGTCGCGCAGGGCGCTCACCTGCGCTTGTTCGCCGTGGGGGAAGACCTGCACGGTGTCGCCTACCCGCACCGCGCCTTGCGCGACGCGGCCCCAAAAGACACGGGCTCGGTCTTCGCGGGCCACGTACTGCACGGGCAAGCTCAAGCGCTGGGTTTGATCGGTCGCTGCCTCGATGCCGGCAGGCAGTGTTTCCAGAACCTGCAGCAAGCACGGGCCCGCGTACCAGTCGGTCCGCCAAGGCTGCACCACGTTGTCGCCGCGCAGGGCTGAGACCGGCACGATGGCAGACACCGTCATGCCCGCTTCACGGGCAAAGGCCTGCACACTGGCCTGGACAGTGGCAAAGGCCGCACCGGGGTTGGCGGCCGTGTCGAGCTTGTTCACCGCAAACACAATGCTGGGCACGCGCAGCAGCTGCGCCAGCAGGGCGTGGCGGCGGGTCTGCACCAGCAAGGCTCCATTCGGACCCAGCTTGGTGATGTCCACCAGCACCACGACTGCGTCGCTGCCGGCTGCGGCTGTGACCATGTTGCGTGTGTATTGCTCGTGCCCGGGCGCGTCGGCGATGATGAATTTGCGCTGCGGCGTCGTGAAGTAACGGTAGGCCACGTCGATCGTGATGCCTTGTTCGCGTTCGGCTTCCAGGCCGTCGGTCAGCAACGACAAATCGAAGTCAGGGCCGCCCGCTTCTGATTCAACGACAGCACTGCGACCTCGCGCACGCAGCGCGCCGATCTGGTCTGCCAGCAAGGCGCGACTGTCGTAAAGCAAGCGGCCGATGAGCGTGCTTTTGCCGTCGTCCACGCTGCCGGCGGTGAGAAAGCGCAGCGCTTGCCGGTTCTGTGGGGCCAGCATCAGAAGTAGCCTTCCTTCTTGCGCCGTTCCATCGCCGAATCGGAACTGCGATCGTCCATGCGCGTGGCGCCGCGTTCGCTGACGGTGACGGTCAAGGTCTCGGCCACCACTTCAACGGCATTGGTGGCCGGGCTGTCGACCGGGCAGGTGCAGGTCATGTCGCCCACGGTTCGAAAGCGCACCTGGGCGGTTTCCACCGCCTCTTCAGGCAGAGCGGGCGTCACTTCAGTCAGCGGCACCAGCAGGCCGTTGCGACGCATCACTTGGCGCGGGTGGCTGTAGTACAGGCCGGGCAGCGGGATCTTTTCGCGTGCGATGTACATCCACACATCCAGTTCGGTCCAGTTGCTGATGGGGAAGACGCGGAAATGCTCGCCGGGGCGCAAGCGCGTGTTGAACAGCGTCCACAGCTCCGGCCGCTGTTCTTTTGGCAGCCATTGGCCGAAGCCATCGCGGTGGCTGAAGATGCGTTCCTTGGCGCGCGCCTTTTCTTCGTCGCGTCGCGCGCCGCCCATCAACGCGTCGAAGCGGTTAGCTTCGACGGCTTCCAGCAGGGCCACGGTCTGATGCACGTTGCGCGACTCCATCGGGTGCGCCAGGCGCACCGTGCCGCGCCGCATCGAGTCTTCGACATGGCCCACCACCAGACGCTCGCCCATCTCGGCCACGCGCTGGTCACGAAAGGCGACGACCTCCGGGAAGTTGTGGCCCGTGTCCACGTGCAGCAACGGGAACGGCAGCGCACCTGTGAACACGCCTGCGCCCTGCGGCTTCTTGAACGCCTTCTCAGCCAGGCGAAGCACCACACAGGAATCCTTGCCGCCTGAAAACAGCAGGGCAGGCCGCTCGAAACTTCCAGCCACTTCACGCAGGATGAAGATGGCTTCTTCTTCCAGCCCGTCCAGATAGTTTTGGTCGAGTGCCGGCGGCAGACCCGTGGCGTGAGGCGTGTCGTTCATCGTGGGCTGCATTTTGCCGGGGCCCGGATGTGGCGCTGCTTGAATGTGCGGCGATGCCTCAAAGAAAAGAAAAAACCCCCGCGCGCCGCGAGGCGCCGGGGGTTTCAGACCGGCAGACCGCCGATCGAGCCGAGATCAGGCTGCGCGCTTGCCGGTCTTGCTGACCTGCTGGGATGCCTTCACTGCCGTGCTGGTCATGGCCTGGAAGTTGGCTTCGGCCATTTCGGTGGCTTGCTTGCTGGCCTTCTGCACGCTTTCCAGCGCGTTGTTGGCTGCGGCAACAGCCGACTTCACCAGCGCCATGGCGTTTTCCGAGCCGGCCGGCGCGTTCTTCACGCTGGAGTCCACCAGCGTCATCATCTTCTTCTGGCTGTCGGCCATGGTGGCTTCTGCCGTCTTGGTCATCTCGGCGCTGGCGCCCGAGACGATGTCGTACACATGGCGGCTGTAGGCAGCGGCCTTCTCGGTGGCGGGCTGCAGCATGCTGGCTTGCAGGGCCATCAGCTCTTGCACGTCCTTCACCGACATCATCGCGTGGCCGCTTTCAGCAGCCTCGCTCAGCGTGGTCTTGGCCACTTGCATGTTCAACTCCACGAGCTTTTCCACGCTTTCGAAAGCCTTGGTGCTCAGGCCGAACAGGGTGTCGAGGTTGGCCTTGTGGGCGGCCATCATTTGGTCAGCATTGAAATTCATGAATCGTCTCCTTGAAACAGGTGTGTAAGAAACCTGGAGCAACGCGACGGGTTCGGGGTGAACTGTTTGCTGCGCTGCAACATGCAATGAAGTATAGGGGTCTACCCGTGCATTGCAAGCGTTTCTTGCTGCGCTGCAACAAAGTAGGGGCGCCTTCCTAGAATCCCAGTCGTGCGTGCCTTCCATACCGACCAGTTCGTGCTGTCTCTGCCTGCGGGCCACAGCTTCCCCATGGGCAAGTACCGGCTGCTGCGCGACGCCGTCGAGGCTGGCCTGCCAGGCATCCGCGTGGCAGAGGCGCTGCCGGCCAGTGACGGGGAATTGGCCCTGGCGCACGACCCGGCCTGGATCACGGCTGTGGTGGAAGGTACGACCAGCGCACAGCAGCAGCGCGAGATCGGCTTCCCCTGGTCCGAACGCATGGTCGAGCGTGCGAGGCGTTCAGTAGGCGCCACCATTCAGGCCGCGCGCGCTGCACTCTTCAGCGGCGAAGGCGTGGCCGCCAACCTGGCCGGCGGCACGCACCATGCCTATGCGCACAAGGGCTCTGGCTACTGCGTGTTCAATGACGTCGCGGTGGCCGCCAGGCTGATGCAGGCCGAATGGCACCGCCACCATGGCCAACGGCGGCAGATGCTGCGTGTATTCGTGATCGACCTGGACGTGCACCAGGGCAACGGCACGGCGTCGATCTTTGCCGAAGACCCCAGCGTCTTCACCTTGTCACTGCACGGCGCGAAGAACTTTCCTTTCCGCAAGGAAGCCAGCGACCTGGACGTGGACCTGCCCGACGGCTGCACCGACGCGCCGTATCTGGGTGCGCTGGAAGGGGCGCTGACGGAGGCCTGGCGCCGCCAATCCGCAGCCCCACCCGGCCTGGCCTTCTACCTGGCCGGTGCCGACCCGCACGAAGGCGACCGCCTGGGGCGCCTGAAACTCACGGCCGAGGGCCTGGCCGAGCGCGACCGCCGCGTGCTGCGCGCCTTGCGCGAACGCGGCATTCCCGTGGCCCTGTCCATGGCCGGCGGCTATGGCCGTGACCTGGCCACCACCGTGGCCGTGCAGCGGCAGACGCTGGTCGAAGCGCATGCCAGCTGGGCCGCCTGGCCACGCCAAGAAGCCACGGCAGAATGAGTCCGATGACGGACCGCCCCCGCCCTCAACCCCGCGAAAGCTACGCCCGCTTTCAGACGCTGGACACGCGCTGGATGGACAACGACGCCTACGGCCACATCAACAACGTCGTCTATTACAGCTACTTCGACACGGCGGTGAACCGCTGGCTCATCGAAGCCGGTGCGCTGGACATCCACGGCGGCGCAGTCATCGGCCTGGTGGTGGAAACGCAATGCCACTATTTCGCGCCGTTGTCCTTTCCGCAGCGCATCGAGGCCGGCTTGCGTGTGGCGCACCGGGGGTTCAGCAGCGTGCGCTTTGAGGTGGGGCTTTTTGCACAGGGCGCGGCCGACACTGCCGCCGCCGGGCACTTCGTTCACGTTTATGTGGACCGCCACACACGACGCCCCGTGCCATTGACCGACGCGATGCTGCAAGCCCTTCAACCCTTGATGTCTGCATGAACCTGATCACCCCAGAAACATCCGCTGCCGTTGACGCTGCCATCACCAGCCGCCGTTCAGTGCGCGCCTTTCTGCCCACGCCCGTGCCGCGCGAGGTGGTGCAAGACATCCTGGGGGTGGCGTCGCGCGCGCCATCAGGCACCAACATCCAGCCCTGGCAGGTGCATGTGCTGTCAGGTGCGGCGCTGGCGCGGCTGAGCGCCGCCATCCTCAAGACCTACGACGACCCCGCCCTGCGCGCCCAGCACACCGAGGAATATGCGTACTACCCCACCGAGTGGCGTGCCCCCTACATCGACCGCCGTCGCAAGGTGGGTTGGGATTTGTATTCGCTGCTGGGCATCCACAGGACCGACAAGCAGCGCATGCACATGCAACATGCGCGCAACTACGCCTTCTTCAACGCGCCTGTCGGTTTGATCTTCACCATCGACCGCGTGCTGCAGCAGGGCAGCTGGCTGGACTACGGCATGTTCCTGCAAAACGTGATGGTGGCGGCCCGCGCGCGGGGCCTGCATACCTGCCCGCAGGCCGCTTTCACGCAGTTCCACCGCATCATTTCTGCCGAACTGCAGCTGCCTGAATCGCAGATGCTGGTTTGCGGCATGTCGCTGGGCCATGCCGACCCGGCGGCCATCGAGAACACCCTGGCAACCGAGCGCGAGCCGGTCGAAGGCTTCACACGTTTCCATGAATGACTGAGTCTTCCCACATGACAAAACCTGCCATCCTCGTTGCGCGCGCTGTTTTCCCCGAAGTCATTGCGCAGCTGAGCCAGCACTTCGAGGTTGAGAGCAACCAAGAAGACGCCATCTTCAGCAAGCAAGCGCTCATTGCGAAATTGCAAGGTAAGCAGGGCGCCTTCACCACCGGCAGCGAACGCATAGACGCCGAGGTGCTGGCCGCCTGCCCGCAGTTGCGCGTGGTGGCCAACATGGCCGTGGGCTACAACAACTTCGACATCGAAGCCTGCACTGCGGCCGGTGTGCTGGCTACCAACACGCCCGATGTGTTGACAGAAACCACAGCCGATTTCGGCTTCGCCTTGATGATGGCCACCGCGCGCCGCATGGCCGAGAGCGAACATTTCTTGCGCCGTGGCGAATGGACGCGTTGGAGCTACGACATGTTGGCCGGCAGCGACGTGCATGGCGCCACGCTGGGCATCCTGGGCATGGGCCGCATCGGCCAGGCCATTGCACGCCGCGGCGCCTTGGGCTTCGGCATGCAGGTGATTTATCACAACCGCAGCCGCCTGGCGGCCGAGCAAGAAGCGCCGCTGGGTGCGCGCTACGTCGACAAGGCCACGCTGCTGCGCGATGCCGACCATCTGGTCCTGGTGCTGCCCTACAGCGCTGAATCACATCACGCGATAGGCGCGGCCGAGCTGGCGCAAATGAAACCCACCGCCACGCTGACGAACATTGCGCGCGGCGGCATCGTTGACGACGCAGCACTGGCCGCGGCGCTGCGTGAACGCCGCATCGCCGCAGCCGGGCTCGATGTGTTCGAGGGCGAGCCGGCCTTGAACCCCGATCTGCTGACGGTGCCCAACGTGGTGCTGACCCCGCATATCGCCAGTTCCACACTGGCCACTCGCCGTGCGATGGCCGACCTGGCAGCGAAGAATCTGACGGCTGCGCTGACGGGCGGCGTGCCGCCGACGCCGATCAATGGCGAAATTTTGAAAGACCGCTGAAGGCCAGGGCGGGACACCGGATCGAATCTGGAGGGTGGCCTTCAGCGCTGCTCAAGGGTTGCAATATTCGCAATGACCGGGATCTGTGTGGGTACGGTCGGTCCTGGCTTTCTGCGATTGGTAGTTGCAACGCAGACAGCTCCACACCTCTGCGCGATAGCTGGTGGTCGGCAAGCCGCAGCCTGAGCACGGCAAGCCGGGCAGTCTTTCAGTCACCCCATACCCTGGGGTTTCGCATGCGGGGCAACAGGACCGGATGCGCTGCACCAGATCGTGCGCGGCTTGCTCGATGTGTTTCATGCGGCTGGGATTGGCGAAAGCCCGAAGGTCCACCTCAATGAAGACTTGCCGGTTACTGGACTGCGCAAGGCATTCGTCGAAGCACGCCTTGAGCCGGCCCGCATCTGCAATGCCTTTGTGAAGGCGCGGGTCATCCAGGCTTTGCGGGCGCAGCACCAATTGGTGGGATGGAAACGCCATGCGTGCCGCGAAGGCTTCGACTTCCGCCCAGTCGCCGCTCTGAAGATGCGAGCTGCGCGCAGCGCCCTGGGTCATGCTCACGACCTCGATGCCCAGGCTGTCGTCCAGCCAGACCAGCAGTTCCAGATTCCACGGAAACATGCCGCTGAACGGGTCCGGGCCAAAGCTGCCTTCACTGGCCAGGCCCAATGACAGCCCCGACAGTTCCATGCCTTTGCGGGCTTTGCGCCGGGCAGCATCGAGTTGGCTACCCGGTCGGGCCAGCTCTCGGGTGAAAGTGCCGAGTTGGTCGGTATCGAACCCGGTGACGTGTTCGATGACACAACCCAGACCCGGCTGAAGGATCGGCGCGACGACTTGTTCTTTGCCGTGCTGGGTGAGAAAGGCGACCCTTCGGCCTGCGTAGACGGCGTGCGAGAACATCAAAGGCCGACGGGCACGGTGCAAATCTCATGCACGCGCTTTGCTAGAGGGCGGTAATTGGACTGCCATGACGGATCGAGGGTCTGCACGTGTGGTCGTGTGGAGGTGTGAACCTGTGGACGCGTCAACGCGTCATCCAGCGCCGCGAGCTGTAGCTGAGCACGTCCACCAGGGCCACCATCACCAGCATCGCGCCCAGCACGGTGGCTGTCTTTCCCATCTGGAACAACCCCATGTGGAAAGACAGCAGCTGCCCCAGTCCGCCCGCACCCACCACGCCCAGCACGGCGGCGGCGCGGATGTTGTTTTCCCAGCGGTACAACGTGTAGCTCATCAGCTGCGGCAACACTTGTGGCAGCGTGGCGTACAGGAACACACGAACAGAACCCACGCCCTGGGCGCGCAGGGCGTCGGCCGGGCCCGTGGGGGCGTTCTCGATCGCCTCAGCAAAGAGCCTGCCCAACACGCCGGTGGTGTGCAGGGCCAACGCCAGCGTGCCGGCAAAAGGGCCCAGGCCAGCCGAGATGAGCAGCAGCGCGGCCCACACCAGTTCAGGAATGGCCCGCAGCGCATTCAGCACCAGTCGCGTTGGTGCGCGTGCCCAGGCCTTGTCGCCGCCATGCAGCCGGCTGGCAGGCAGGGCCAGCGCCACGCCAGCCGCCGCTGCCAGCACGGTACCCAGCAGCGACATCGCCAGCGTTTCCCAGGCACCCACCAGCACCTTGTGTGTGAATGCCGGCGACAGGTCGGGCGGAAAGAATTCGCCCAAGAAGCGGCCCATGCTGCGCGCTGCTTCGAGCGACAGGAACTGCCCCCACTGCAGATCCAGGCTCCAGAAACTGGCCACCACCAGCACCAGCAAACCCGCCACGAACCAGCAGGCCTTGCAGCGCGCGTCAAACAGGCGCGGCGGCAGCTTGTAGGGCGGGTTGGCGGCGGACATCTTGTTCATGGGTGCGCTCGCCGCTTCAACCCAAGGCCTTGCGCAGCCAGGCGCTCACTTGGTCGGCCAGCGCCACCAGGGCGATGAACACCAGAAGCATGGTGGCGACTTCGCCGCCGTTGAACATCTTCATCGAGTTGTCCAGCTGCTGACCCAACCCGCCTGCGCCCACAAAGCCCAGCACCACCGAAGAGCGGATGGCGCATTCCCAGCGGTAAACGGTGTAACTGCACAGCTCGGCCGCATTGGTAGGCAGCAGGCCGAAGAAGAAGGCCTGCAGCCGGCCACTCCCGTTGCGCAGCAGGGTCTGCGTGGCATGGGTCTCGCCGCTTTCGAGAATCTCGCCATAGACCTTTCCCAGCATGCCGCCGTAAGTGAGTGCAATGGCCAGCACACCGGCGGTCGGACCCAGGCCGACCACGCGCACGAACACCAGCGCCCACACCAGTTCGGGCACGCTGCGCAGCAAGATCAGCAGCCAGCGCACCCCTTGGCGCAACCCGGCCGGCAGCCGCGCCATGCGCCCTGACAGGGCTGACACCGACAGCACACGCGTGCCCAGCAGCGCCAGTGGTACAGCCACTGTCAGCGCCAGCGTGACGCCGGCCGTGGCAATGGCCACGGTGCGCCAGGTTTCGCGTGCCACCATGGCCATGAATTCGGCGTTCAGCGTCAGCGGAAAGAAGCTGCCGATGAAGCGCGCACTGATCTTCAAGTTCTCGCTTTCCACCAAGATCCAGGGCCGGAACTCGGTGGCCACGCCCAGCGGCCACAGCAGAACCAGGGCGGTGCTCATCCAGAACAGGCGCGGCAACCAGGCCGGGTCGCGCTGCGGTGCGGTGGGGGTTCGGGTGACGGCGTTCACCGGCAATGCATGACGGCCGGCTGCGGCACGGCCTCTTCTGCTGGCTGCACCAGCGCTGGCTCGCCGCGCAGTTCGTGTTCAAACTGCGCATACAGACGCGACAACAAGGCCGGTGTGACCTGCGCGCTGGGCAGGTCGAAGGCCAGTTCGCCATCGCGAAGGCCGACGATGCGGGGAAAGTTCGCCAGCGCCACGTCCACCTGGTGCAGCGTGGCCACGAGCGTCGCGCCGCGCTCGGCCGCGCCGTCCAGCAAGGTGGCCACGGCCTGGCGCGACCGCGTCGGGTCCAGCGCCGAAAGCGGCTCGTCCACCAGCCACAGCGTGGCTGGGGCCACCAGGGCGCGGGCCAGGCCGACGCGTTGTCGCTCGCCACCCGACAACCGGTCTACCCGCTCGAACAACTTGTCGCCCAGGTCGAAGCGCTCCAGCGCGGCATGCGCGGCCGGGATGTCGACGGGGTAGAACAAAGACCGAACGCTGGCCAGCAGCCCCATGGCTGGCAGCCGCCCGGCCAACACAGCCGTCACTACGCGCTGCCTTGGCGGCAAAGGCGGTACCTGAGGCGCGATGAAGAGTCGGCCGCGCAGGGCCTGCAGTTGACGCCCGGGCATGGCCCAGGGGTCTTGCCCGTCCAGCAGCAGGCTGCCGTGATCGGGCCGCAAAGCACAGCCCAGCAGTTGCAGCAGCGTGGTCTTGCCAGCGCCAGAAGGGCCGATGACCGCCAGCTGTTCGCCTGCAGCCACCCGCAGGCTCAGCGCTTTCAGCGCGGGCGCAGCGCCGGGCCGCGCCGCAGGGTGGCGGGCCGAGGCGGCTTGCAGTTCCAGTTTCAAAGGCGGGTGTGCGTTACAGCAAGCCGGCGCTGCGCGCAGCGGTTTCCAGGCCCTTGTAGTTCTCCGGGCTGGTGGGTACGTAGCGCGTGGCGCGGTTGAGTCTCAAGATTTCAGCTTGTTCGGGCTTGGCCGGGTCCAGTGCCAGCAAAGCGGCCTTGATCTTGTCCTGCAACGCCTTGGGCATGTCGGCATGCACCGACCAGTTGTAGTTGAAGTAGGGCGGGGTGGTGTAAAAAACGTCCACAGCCTTGGTGTCGACGCGGTTCTCGGTCACAAACTTCTTCCACACGGTGATGTCCAGCGCAGCGGCATCTACCTTGCCGCTGACCACCGATGCAATGGTGGCGTCGTGCGCGCCGCTATAGGCGATGCGTTTGAAGTCTTTCTCGGGGTCGATCTTGCCGGCCAGCAAGAAGCTGCGTGGCATCAGGTGGCCCGAGGTGCTGCTTTGCGAGCCGAAGGACACCTGCTTGCCCTTCATGTCTTCCAGGGTCTTGATACCGGAATCGGTCTTGGTGATGAACACCGACTGGAAGCGCGTGTCTTCTTCGCGCTGCGCCAGCGGCACGATCTTGCCGCCTGAACGCAAATTGGCCTGCACATGGGTGAAACCGCCGAACCAGGCCAGATCGACTTTCTTGTTGACCAGCGCTTCCACGGCCGCCGGGTAGTCGCTGACGGGCGTGAACTCGACCTTCATGCCGAGGGCTTGCTCCAGATAGTTGGCCAGCGGTGTGAACTTGCGAATCTGCTCGGTAGCGGCTTCTTCAGGAATGGTGGTGACGCGCAGCACCTGTTGCGCTTGCGCCAAGCTGGCCAGAGACAGGCTGGTGACGAGTAATGTGGCTTGCAGCCAGCGCGGAATGCAAAGTCGGGTCATGGATGGCTCCTGGATTGGTGGAATGGAACAGAGTCTTCGCTGTGCGGCATTGGAACCGATCCGGCCAGACTAAGCAGGGCAGCTGCGAAAGCCGGCAAAAATGTCAGTCCGCGCCCCGGAAAAAAAATTACGGTAGCGCAGGTGGTGCATCCGCGGCTGGGTGACAAAAGAGGCCCCGCGCAGCACGGGTCGGCTATCAAACCAGGGGGCGGAATAGTCGCGATAAGGGTGTGGCTCGAAGCCGGGGTAGGGCGCGAAGGCGGTCGCGGTCCACTCCCAGACGGCGCCCCAGGCGAAGGCCTCAGGAAGCTGTTCAGCGCCAAAGGCCCATTCGGCTTCGGTGGGCAGCCGGCGACCTGCCCACTGGCACCAGGCCTGCGCTTCATCCACGCTCACATGGCAGGCGGGAAGCTGCAAGTCCAGCGCTTGCCAATCGCCCCAGCGCTGCACCTGCCAGCCGTGCTCGAAGCGGCGCAAATAGCGCGGCACGGGGCAGGCGCCGGCCTGCACGGCGGGCAGGTAGTCGGCCCAGTTGAGCACGCGGCTGTCGATGCCGAAAGACGCCAGCAGCTCGGTGCGCATGCCGCACTCGTTGTCGAAGGCGAACTCGCCGTCGGCGCGGGTGCCCTGCTGGAGCAGCCCGCCGGCAACGGTCAGCGTACGGCGTTCGGTGATCAATGACTGCGGCTGCCAGCGCGCGTCGACGATGCGCAGGCCCAGGGCTTGGGCCATGTACAGCGCAGCTTCATGGTGCATGTCTTCATGCAGCAGGCTCAGGCGGTGGAAATACAGGCTGGCGTCGTCGGTCCGGCCACCCAGCAGAGCCAGCACGGCGACCAGTTGCTCCGCCAATTCGCTCTGCGTTTGCGCCGCGCCGGGCAAGGGCAGATTCCAGCGCGTGGCGTGTGGCACGCGGCTGCTGTCGTACAGGGCATCGCTTCTTGCGGCATCGGCCGGGATGACTTCGCGCGGCACGTCGGGGTCGGCGCGGTGGCCCAGTGCGCGCTGCGGGTTGCGGCAGGTCCACCAGGTCTGGAACCAGCCGATGTGGCCCAGTTCCCAAAGCAGCGGGTTGAAGATGGCTTCTTGCGGCACGCGGCGGCCGGCCGCCAGCAAAGCGTTGTGCATCACGTCGAAGGTGGCCAGCGTATCGGCACGCGAGGCTTGCAGCGCCAGTGCCAATGCGTCTGGCCCGGCCCGGCGCGCGGCCAGGCCGGCGGCTTGATGCGGGTTCATGCGCGGTTAAGCTCTCGTGGAATGGGCAAGCCTGAAATCATCCTGGTCACGCCCGCGCTGGCTGACGCCAACAACGGCAATTGGCGCACAGCAAAGCGCTGGGCGCAGATGTTGGGTGAAGCGTATGAAGTGTGCCTGGTGGCCGACTGGGCTGCAGCAGACGGGGCAGGGCCCGCGAATACACAACCGCCAGCCGCCATGATCGCATTGCACGCCCGCAGGTCGGCCGCCGCTGCCCGCGCCTGGCGGCAAGCCTACCCTGATCAGCCCCTGGTGGTGGTGTTGACCGGTACCGACCTGTACCGCGACATCCAGACCGATGCCCAGGCGCAGCAGTCGCTGGAAATGGCCGACCACCTGCTGGTGCTGAACGAACTGGGCTTGCGCAGCCTGCCGGAGCGCTGGCGCCGCAAGGCCAGCGTCTGCCTGCAGTCCAGCCCGGCGCGTGCCCTGCTACCCAAGACCTCGCGCCACCTGCGCGCCCTGATGGTGGGCCATCTGCGCGAAGAAAAGTGCCCGCAGACGTACATGGACGCAGCTGCGCAGTTGGCCGGCCGCAGCGACATCCTGTTCGACCACATCGGCACCGCCTTGAACCCGGCGCTGGGCGCAGCCGCACAGGCCTGCATGCGCCAGTACCCGCGCTATCGCTGGCTCGGCGAGCTGCCGCATGCGCAGGTGCGCCAGCACATCCAGCGCGCCCATGTGCTGGTGCACGCCAGCCGCATGGAAGGCGGGGCGCAAGTGGTCATCGAAGCGGTCACCAGCAGCACGCCTGTGCTGGCTTCGCGCATTGACGGCAATCTGGGGCTGCTGGGGCTGGGCTACAGCGGCATCTTCGAGGTGGCCGACAGTGCGGGCTTGGCTGCGCTGCTGACGCGGTGCCGCGACGATCCCGCTATGCTGACCAGCCTGCAAGCGCAATGCGCTGCACGCGCCGAACTCTTCAGTCCTGCACACGAACAGCAAACGCTTTTGCACATACTTTCTGTGCTGCTGAAATGAGCCCGCCGACCGAATTCAATGAAAACACACCTATGAGCATCACCACCATTCCCCATAACGAACCCCGCCTGACCAGCCTGTCGCACGGGGGCGGCTGCGGCTGCAAGATCGCCCCAGGCGTGCTCAGTGAAATTCTCAAAGGCACGGCTGGCATGCCGATTCCCAAAGAGCTGTTGGTGGGCATCGAGACGGCCGACGACGCTGCGGTGTATCAGCTGAACGACGAGCAGGCGCTGATCGCCACCACCGATTTCTTCATGCCCATCGTCGACGATCCGTTCGACTTCGGCCGCATCGCCGCCACCAATGCCATCAGCGATGTGTATGCCATGGGCGGCAAGCCCATCCTGGCGCTGGCCCTGGTGGGCATGCCCATCAATGTGCTCTCCACGCAAACGATCGGCCGCGTGCTGGAAGGCGGCGCGGCGGTGTGCCGTGCGGCGGGTATTCCCATTGCCGGCGGGCACACCATCGACTCGGTCGAAGCCATCTACGGCCTGGTGGCGCTGGGCCTGATCCACCCCAAGCGGGTGAAGCGCAATGCTGATGCCAAAGCTGGCGACATGCTCGTGCTGGGCAAGCCGCTGGGTGTGGGTGTGATGAGTGCGGCATTGAAGAAAGGCGAACTGGGCGATGAGGGGTATGCGCAGATGATTGCCAACACCACCAAGCTCAACACGCCCGGGCCGGATTTGTCTGAACTGGAGGGCGTGCATGCGCTGACCGACATCACCGGCTTCGGCTTGGCCGGTCACGCGCTGGAGTTGGCGCGCGGCTCGAAGCTGCAGGTGCAACTGAACTGGGCCGGCGTGCCGCTGCTGCCAGGCGTGCGCGGCTTGGCGGCGCGCGGTTTCGTCACCGGCGCGTCTGAACGCAACTGGGCGGGTTACGGGCAAGACATCAGCCTGCCCAAATCATTCGCGGCCGAAGACCAGGCTTTGCTGACCGATCCGCAAACCAGCGGCGGCTTGTTGGTGAGCTGCACGCCGCAGTCGCTGGACGCGGTGATGGCGGTGTTCCGCCGCCATGGTTTCGAGGCCGCTGCCGTCGTGGGACAAATGGCCGTGCGGCCTGAGGGCGGGCCGGCGCTGGTGGTGGGCTGACGCTCCGCCGTTCTACTTCTTCAGTCCAGCCTGGCGCTGCGCATAGTGTGCAGCGCGGCTTTCGCGGCCGCTATCGCGATACAAGGTTTCCAGCTCTTCGAAGACATACCCGTCGGGCGTGCCGGCAGCGTCGTTCTCGGCTTCAAGCTGCAGTTGCATGGCCAGGGCTTCGTCGTTCCGTTTCAGGCTGCGCAGGGTCCAGGCGACCATCCAGCGAGCCTCCCGCGTTCGCCTGGCATCGTCACCGCGCTGGCGCAGCAACACGGCATGTTCGAATTGGGTCAGCGCTTCGCCCAGCCGACCCAGCTGGTGCAACGCATAGCCCAGGTTGTTGCGAACCGAAGCCTCCCAGCGCTGTGCAGCCGGTTGCGATGACGCCAGTGCAATCGTCAGCGCCACTTGCGCCCACTTCAGCTGGTCGGCAGGCGCGCGATCGACGAAAGCCAGCATGTGCACGGCATC
Organism: Burkholderiales bacterium; assembly: GCA_038209585.1. GTDB lineage: Bacteria > Pseudomonadota > Gammaproteobacteria > Burkholderiales > Burkholderiaceae_C > Rubrivivax. The sequence continues at coordinate 4,963 of JBBQXN010000028.1, read as the reverse complement.
GATGGCCAGCGCGTCCAGATGAGCCTGCCGCGAAAGGTCCAGCGCCTGCTCGAAAGCAGCGCGCGCTTTGGCCAGTGTCTCGTCAGTCTGGAGCTCGTCCTTGTGCACGGCTGAAGCCCAGCTGCGGCCCCATTCCAGCGCATGGCGAATGCGCGCTTCGAAGCCGGCCTTGGCCACATCGGGTTCGATCTCGGCCAGCAGTTGCCGGGCGGCATCGAAGTCGCCGCGCAGCCCGTGGCTGCGTGCGATCTGCGTTTTCAGGATCAGCACATCGTCGCCCCGGGCCGCGGCGAGGGCTTCGCGGAAGCGCTGTTCGCTCTGTGCCGGGTCGTTGAAGTTCCACATCGAATGGATATTCGGCGCTTCGCTGGTCATGGGACCTCCTGGATCGCGGGTCGTGCAATATCGTTAGGGTGCCGCTAATGAGGGCGCCGGCCAGCGCAGGTGCCTGAAGCGCCGAGGACAGCCAGATACCTTCCCCTGGGTTCAGGTTGACGGTCAGCTCCAAGCCAATGCTCCCAGAAGTCGTGATGCGAGAGTTGACGAAACCGGTATATCCCAGGCTCACGAAACTAGGAACAGTCCAATACGTTCCCGCCAAGAACTGATTGTTCTCAAATTGGGTCGTGCCAGCCTCCAGCATGGGGTCGGCCCGGAACACCTCGAGGACAGCAGTGACTCCGCTACCCGCACTGCCGTTCTGCGGAAAGCTTGCGTTCTCGGGGCCGTGCTGGCTTGCCTTGCTGGCTCGCAGTGGCGCAGCGCCGCCAGAAAGAAGCTGTGCATTGCCGAATGCAGCGCGCGAACCTGCCCCATGCAGCGAAGCCAGCGCAGCCGGGGCGCCCGGCAGCCCGCCCACAGCACTGACTGGGGGATTGCTGATGCCATCGCATACCGTCATCCCTGTCGTCGTGCAGTTGCGAAACGAAGCGAAGGCACTGGTTGACGAATTGACCAAAACGGCCTGGGCCGGTGACGCACTCCACAGCAGGGCTGCAACAAGAGAAACACCGAGATAACAGTTCATAGCCAAAATTCTTTGTTCCAAGGCCAGGCCGGCGTACTCTGTCGGGGGACAACACCGGTCATGGCGTCTCTTCGTGCCCGCGTTCAGGCCAGGTGGCCAGCAGCAGACCGGCCAGCGCCAGGACGAAGGCAGCGACATGGGCCGGCCCGAAGTTCTCGCCGAGCGCCAGCACGCCCACCAGCGCCGCACTCACGGGCAGCAGCACGGTGAAGACACCGGCCCTGGACGAAGGCACATGCTGCAGGCCGCGCATCCACAGCCACACCGTCACCATGCTGGCCGCCAGGGCGTAGAAGACCAGCAAGGCCCAGTGCGGCAGATCGACTGCGGCAAAGTCGAAGCTGACGGCCTGCCAAAGTCCGAATGGCGTGACCAGGGCCAGACCCCACAGGTTGATCAGCGCACTGATGCGCCTTGGCGACACACTCGTCGTCAGCCGCTTGCCGATGACGACGTAGCTGGCTTCGCAAACCACGGCGGCCAGCAGCAGCGCATAACCCAGCGCTGACGCGGGCTCGCCGCTGGCGTCTTCGTGCCTGGCCAGCGCCAGCAAGACGATGCCCAGCGCTGCCAGGCCGATGGCCAGCATGACGCGCGGGCGGATGGCTTCTTTCAGGAACACGCGCGACAGCACGGCCACGGCGGCCGGAATGGCCGCCATCACCACGCCGGCAGCCAGAGCCGAAGTCATGGCCACGCCATACAGCATGCAGATGCTGAAGAGAAAGTTGCCGAGAAAGCTTTCCCAGAAGAGCAGGCGACGGTCGGCCTGCGACAAGGGCGGCTCGCCGGACCGACGCTTCACCCAATGCGCCATGGCCACCGCGGCGATACCGAACCGCAGCCAGGCCAGCAGCAGCACCGGAAACACGGCTACCAGCAGCTTGGACAGCCCCACGTAGCTGCCCACCAGCGCCATGCTGACGGCCAGGCTGACATAGGCCGCCAGAGGTGGGCGATTCACTGCAAGGCAGTCAAGCCTGCCGCCGGGCTGCTGCCACGTCGCGCGCGCGCTGGCGTTCTGCACGGGCGATCAACCAACTGGCCGTGATGACGCCGATGGCCACGATGACGATGGTGACAGTGGCCACGGCATTCACGCTGGGGTTCAGCCCCAGCCGAGCCCGCGAGAAGATGACCAAGGGCATGGTGGTGGAGCCCGGGCCTGACAGAAAGGCAGCCAACACGACGTCGTCCAGGCTGATCGTGAAGGTGAGCAGCCAGGCCGAGATCAGGCTCTGCCCGATGATGGGCAAGGTGATGAGCCAGAACACCTGGAAGGGGCGAGCGCCCAGGTCCATGGCGGCTTCCTCAAGCTGCGGGTTCAGGTCTTGCAGGCGCGACTGGATGATGACCGTGGCATAGGCCATGCCCACCAGCATGTGCCCCAGCCAGATGGTGGCCATGCCGCGCTCAGGGAAGCCCAAAGCGCGCTGCAGGCTCACCAGCATCAACAGCAGGGACAAGCCCACCACCACCTCGGGCATCACCAGCGGCGCATTGGCCATGCCGGCAAACAAGGTGCGGCCGGTGAAGCGCTTGTATCTCACCAGCGCGAAGGCGGCCAGGGTGCCCAGCACGACCGCGCCGCTGGCGGTGAGAAAGGCGATCTGCAGGCTCAGCCACAGGCCTGACAGCAGTTCGTCGTCGCTGGCCAGCGCGACATACCACTTCAGGCTGAAGCCGCGCCAGACGTTGGGGATGGCCGAGTCGTTGAACGAGAACACCACCAGCGCCACGATGGGCAGGTACAAGAAGGCGAAGCCCACCAGCAGCCAGCCTCGGCCAAACCACAGGCCTGTCTTGCTGGCCTTCATCGCGCGACTCCTGGCCTGCCGCCGTCTGCCGCTTCAGCCTGGTATTTGCTGAAGACGGCCACTGGAATGATGACCAGCAGCACCATCACCACGGCCACGGTGCTGGCCATCGGCCAGTCGTTGTTGCTGAAGAATTCGTCCCACAGCACGCGGCCGATCATCAGGGTCTCGGGCCCGCCCAGCAATTCGGGGATGACGTATTCGCCCACGCAAGGAATGAAGACCAGCATGCTGCCGGCAATGATGCCGGCCTTGGACAACGGCACCGTGATCTTCCAGAACGCCACCCAGGGCGACGCACCCAGGTCGGCCGCCGCTTCCAGCAGCCGCAGGTCCATCTTCACCAGGTTGGCGTACAGCGGCAGGATCATGAAGGGCAGGTAGGTGTAGGTCATGCCCAGCACCAGCGAAAACGGCGTGTGCATCAGTTGCCCGGCGCTGCTGATGAGGCCCAGGGACAGCAGCACATGGTCCAGGCCCAGGCCGATGATCAGGTCCGAGGCCCAGCCGTTTTCACTGAGCAGGCCGCGCCAGGCATATACGCGCAGCAGGAATGATGTCCAGAACGGCAGCATCACCAGCATCAGCAGCAGCGGGCGCATGCTGGGGCGGGCGCGGGCCATGAAGTAGGCGAAGGGGTAGCCGATGAACAGGCACATCAGCGTGGCCACCGCCGCATATTTCAGGCTGGCGATGTAGGTCTGCACATACAGCGCGTCTTGCGCCAGAAACAGGTAGTTGCCGTATTTCAGCGAAATGGCGATGGCGCCGTCGGTGAAGCTGACGATGTCCTTGAAGGTCACCAGCTCCATCTCCGACACGCTGATCTTGCCGACGATGAAGAACGGCAGCAAAAAGAACAGCAGCAAGAACAGATAAGGCAGCGCGATGACAGCGGTGCGGCCGGCCTTCATCGCGGCCTCATTGCGTCAGCACCACCTGGGCCGAATCAGACCAGTGCGCCCACACGGTGTCTCCCCAGGTGATGGCATGTTCGCTGTGCCGCCGCGTGTTGGCCATGCTCACCTTCAGCCGCGCGCCACTGGCCAGCTGCAGGTGAAAGACGGTGAAGCTGCCGAAGTAGGACATCTCCTTGACTTCGCCCTGCACGCTGTTGAACGCGCCATGGATGCCGTCGACCGGCTTGTCGCGCGAGATCTCGATCTTCTCGGGCCGCAGCGCCACCGTCACAGGCATGCCCTGGCTGCCGGTGATGCCATGGCCAACATACTGTTTGCAATCTGCCGTGGCGATCACGCAGTGGTCTTTCTCGTCCACTTCCAGTCGGCCATCCATCAGGTTGACGTTGCCGATGAAGTCGGCCACGAAGCGCGTGGCCGGGGTTTCGTAGATGGCCGCCGGCGCGCCCACTTGCAGGAACCGCCCCTCGCTCATGATGGCCACGCGGCTGGCCATGGTCATGGCTTCTTCCTGGTCGTGCGTGACCATGACGCAGGTGACACCGACACTTTCGATGATGTTGACCAGCTCGATCTGCGTTTGCTCGCGCAGCTGCTTGTCCAGCGCACCCAGCGGCTCGTCCAGCAGCAGCAATTGCGGCTGCTTGGCCAGGCTGCGCGCCAGCGCCACGCGCTGCTGTTGGCCGCCCGACAACTGGTGCGGCTTGCGCTGACTGAACTTGCCCAGCTGCACCAGCTTCAGCATGGCCTCGACACGTTCGTCGATCTGCGCCTTGGGCAGGCCCTCGCGCTTCAAGCCGAAGGCGATGTTCTCCCACACCGTCAGGTGCGGAAACAGCGCGTAGCTCTGGAACATCATGTTCATCGGCCGCTCGTAAGGCGGCATCGACGCCAGGTCGCGCCCGCCCAGCACGATGCGGCCCGAGGTCGGCGTCTCGAAACCGGCCAGCATGCGCAACAGGGTGCTCTTGCCGCAGCCCGAAGAACCCAGCAGCGCGAAGATCTCGCCCTTGGCGATGTCGATGCTGACGTCGTTGACGGCCTTGGTGCCGCTGAAATCCTTGACGACGTTCTGGATCTGCAGGAAGGCCGGGTCGGCGGCCGCCGCGCTGGCTTGGGACATGATGGCCGGCAGCGTCTTAAAGGCCGGTCTTGAAGCTGGTGAAGGTGCGCGTCATCAGGCGCCGCAGGTCGTTGTT
>JBBQXN010000027.1:0-43838 GCA_038209585.1 Burkholderiales bacterium | reverse complement strand
TTCGAGACCGACGACATCGCCGCCATGAGCGCTGGCCAGCTGAACGCCATGTTCGCCGCCACGCCCATCATGCTGGACCTGAACGGCGACGGCATCAACACCCGGGCAGCGGCGGACGGCGTCATGTTCGACGTCAACGGCACCGGCACCGCGCACAAGGTGGGCTGGGCCGCAGGCGGCGACGCCTTGCTGGTGCGCGACCGTAACGGGGACGGCGTCATCAACGACGGCAGCGAGCTTTACGGCGCCGGCACGCGCAATGCCGAAGGCCAGCGCATGGGCGACGGATTCGCCGCCCTGGCGCTGGAAGACAGCAACGGCGACGGCAAGGTCAATGCGCAAGACGCCAACTTCAGCGAGCTCAAGCTGTGGGTAGACGCCAACGGCGACGGCAAGACCGACAGCGGCGAACTGCACGGCTTGGTCGACTTCGGCATCGTCGAGCTGAACCTGGACTTCAGCCGTGGCACGGAAACCGACAACGGCAACCTGCTGGGGCTGGTGGGCAGCTACAGCAAAGAAGACGGCAGCCAGCACCAGATGGTCGACGTTTGGTTTGCCAAAGACCGCAGCGCCGCGCCACAACTGGCAGACCTGCTGAGCGACGCGCCGGGCCAGCAACTGCCGGGCGCCGAGACGTCAGTCGCAGCGTCAACGACCGCCAGCGCCGCACCTGCCGCACTGCACTTCAAGCGCAGCCTGGATGAGGAGCTGATGCGAGGCGAGGTGCCGTTGATCTGATACGGTTTTGGGCAGTGTCGTGACCTGGGCCTTTCTCGGGCCCAGGTAAATTGGTGTTGTGCAGGCACCCGGACCACCGCAGCGCGCCCGGTCTGTTCGACATCAGCCGCGAGAGCGATCTGGCAGAGGTATGACCAGCCCTCGTTGGCGGCAACGACGGGCTGAGCGCGGAAGAGTTGCGGTTGTTTCCGCAGGGGCCCTCACCTGCTGCTAAAGCGTTGGCTCTTGCAACTTGCCATCCCGGTGGACTGGTTCCTGACGAGTCAAAGCCGCCCGACAAGGCGCGATAGACGCGCAGTCTGATGTCTGGCTCCTGTCAGGCCACCACGGCGCGCAATACGTATTGCAGCGGCAGGGCATCTTTCACCGCCTGCTCAGGGTCCACACCACGCGCCAGCGCCATGGCGCGGATGGCGGGCAGGTAGAGCCCGCGCTGTGGCTCGTCGAAGATGCGGGCCATGCCAGCTTCCATCTTCAGGCCGGCCTGCTGCACCATTTCCAGCAAGGTCAGCCGCGTGAACCAGCGCAGATGCGTGCGGTCCATCAGGCCGCTGGCCTGGTAGCGGAAATCGCCCACGGCCAGCTGGGCCTGCACGCTCCAGTGCTGCACATTGGGCACGCACACCACCACGCAGCCACCAGGCGGCAACTGCGCACAAATTCGCGCCAGCAGCCCCCAAGGGTCGCGCAGATGCTCCAGCACATCACCGAAGACCCAGCAGTCGCGGTCGGAATAACGGGCGAAAGCCGCGTCATTCAGAGTTTCGATGTCCAGCACTTCGACACTGTCGCAATGAGCTTGAGCCAGCTTGGCAGCACGCGCTTCGATTTCGATGCCGTGCCAATGCAGGCCAGAGTGGCCAACGTGCAGGGCGCGAAAAGCGCCTGCCAGTACGCCAGTGCTGCAGCCCACTTCGATGACGCGCTTGACGCCCGGGGGAATGAAGGTCAGCAAGTCGGGGTTGTGCCGCTCATTGCGTGCTGCTGGTCGGCCCACAGCACTGCGCCTGGCCATCACCTCGGCGAGCCACTCTTCCAAGTGGTAGCCGCCGGTGGCGTCGCTGGTTCCTTTGCCGATGTGGTGTATGAAATGCCGCGCACTGGTGCGGCTGTCGATGTCTTCGAACACCCAATTCAAGTGGCGCAGCAAGCCGCTGCGCCCTGCTTGGTGCAGCGCCTTCATTGCCTGGACCATGGGCGCGCCGTGCTTCACCGGCAGCGGCCATTGGCGCATCACTTCGGTGTTGCAAAGCATGCACGGCGGATGTAGGTAGGGCACGGCGGCATAGCCGTAAGGGATGTCAAAGCCTTCGTCATTGACGTGGGCCACGCCTCCCACCCCATAGTCGCTGGGGCGCAGGATCTCCAGCATGGCTTCGATGAAACCAGCGCGCTGAACCACGATGTCGGTATCCAGAAACAGCACCGGGCCAGTCAGGTTCAGGTTCTGCAGCGCCCAGGCCATGCCCGGACCATGGTGGATGTTGAAGCCCATCGCATGCAGCGCCACGCCTGGAACACCGGCACAGATTTCGCGGATGGTAGCTAGCGGTCCAGCATCTGACCCGTCCACCACATGCACCGGGTTATGCGGGTAGTGCGCGCGCAGAGAGGCCAGGACGCCGTAAAGCAACTCAGGCGTGTTGTAGCTGACCAGCACAACGGGCACACTTCGTGCGCGCTGCTGCAGCACGGGGTCTTCAGCAGCGCGCAAGGCGGCTTGAAGGTCGGCCTCGACGCCGGTGCTCACTTCTGAACCAACGCCGCTTGCCTTTGCTGGCGCTTCAATTTCAACTGCTGCAATACGCACGGTGACTCTTTCTCTGTTCAGGGTCTGACGGCTCCAGCCATGCTGGCGCTTTAAAAGTCATGCTGCTGCAGATAGGTCTGCCACTGCAGCAGGAACTGCGCTTCAGCCTTAGCCGCAGCCGCCGGGTCTGCAGCTTGCGCCATGGTCGCCAGCAGCGGCACGAAAGGCAGGATTTCCGCCTGCGTGCCATAGCGCACCTGTAACGCATTGGCGATGGTGCCGAAGCATTGTTGTGCCTGCGCGTCGCTGTAGCGGCCCAGGCGCCGGCCACCCAGGCCCAGTGCGGCATAGGCCAGATGCGCAGCCTTCATATAAGGGCCGTAGAACTGGCCTGAGTTACCTGCCGCACCCGTGCGGAACGCGCCCAGGTGGTCCTGGATGTAGCCGACGGGGGCCAGCAAGCTGGCGGCCATGAAGGCGCCCAGATCCCACAGGCCGGCGTAGCTGACGCCCTGGAAAGCCGGCTTTGCAAAGATCGGCAGCGTCTCGGCGCGAAACACCGCGTTGCTGAACTCGCCGAACCAGTTCTTGCACTCTGCCGCCGTGGTCATGAAGACCACGTCACTGTTCAGGCTGACCAGGCGGTGTGCTGTTTGCTCTACAGCTGGCGGCACGGGCTGGCCCGATATCGGCTGGCCTGTCTCGCTGGCTGTCCATCGCCGGCTGATGGAGCAGGAGAAACGCGCGGAAGCATGCGCTACCAAGTGGCGTTCGTAGAAGCTGGGGTAGAGCAGGTCGTCGTCCAGCATCACATGCACCAGCGGTGCGCTGCCGGCATGCTGTTCAACAAGCTGCAGGATGTTGGGGTAGCCGCCACGGCGCGGGCCTTCAACGCATTCGATGCTCATGCCCTGGCGCAGCGGTGCCAGCGCTTCAGAGAAAAGCGCAGCGCGGTATTCGCCTTGCTTGCTGTCGTCGCTGAAGACGATGCGGCGGCTGGGGCGTGTCTGCAGCCGCAGGCTGTTCAGCAGGTCGGGCAGGTACTGGGGCTTGAAGGCTGGAACCAGCGTGACGATGTCCATGGCCGCGTTTTCAGGCAGTCAAGGCCAGAGGCGGCTTGGTTGCCGCCGCACTCAACGGCTGCGCCAGCGCCTGAACTTCACGGCGCACGATCTCGATCACGTCGGCTGTCTGCGCTGCGGTTTGTGTCGGGCCGATGGGCAGGCTCAGCACCTCGGCATGCAAGCGCTCACTGATCGGCAGGCTGCCCAGCGGCCAGCCCAGCGCAGCATAGGCCGGCTGGCCATGCGGTGCCACGGGATAGTGGATGACCGTGCCCACGCCGGCTGCGGCCAGCGCGGTCACCAGGCGGTCGCGCTGGGCATGGCGCACCACGAACAGATGCCAGGCACTGCTGCAACCCCCTGCCAGCGGTGCGTCGGGTAGCAGCAGGCCGGGCAGTCCGGCCAGGCCTGCCAGGTACTGGTGGGCGATGGCTTCGCGTTGGGCGTTTGCAGCTTCCAGTTGCGGCAGCTTCACGCGCAGCAGGGCCGCCTGCATTTCGTCCAGGCGCGAGTTGAAGCCGATCTCGTCGTTGTGATACTTTCGCTGTGAGCCGTAGTTGCGCAGGGTGCGCAGTCGCTGTGCCAGCAGCGGATCGTTGGTGGTCACGGCGCCGCCGTCGCCCAATGCACCCAGGTTCTTGCCGGGGTAGAAGCTCCAGGCAACAGCATGGCCATGCGCGCCCAGGCGCAGGCCGGCGTGGCGGGCACCATGTGCCTGTGCGCCGTCTTCCAGCACCTTCAGGCCATGACGGTAGGCGATGTCGAGAATCATCGTCATCTCGGCCGGGCGGCCATACAGGTGCACCGGTAGAAAAGCGCGGGTGCGCGGCGTGATGGCCGCTTCCATGCGTGCCGGGTCGATGTTGAAAGTGTGCGCCTCAGGCTCCACCGGTACGGGCGTGGCGCCCACGTGCGTGACGGCCAACCAAGTGGCAATGTACGTGTTCGAGGGCACGATGACTTCGTCGCCGGGGCCGATGTTCCAGGCACGCAGCACCAGGCTCAGCGCGTCCAGACCATTGGCCACGCCAACAGCATGCGCCGCACCGCACCAAGCGGCATATTCGCCTTCGAATGCCTGCACTTCCTGGCCCAGCACATACCAGCCCGAATCGAGCACGCGCTCGAAAGCCGCCAGTAGTTCGGCACGCTGCGCGGCATTGATACCCTTCAGATCAAGGAACGGAATCACACTGCATTCCCTTGCTGTGCGCTGTCCAGCGCATTCAGCGCATCAAGGCATGGCGCCGGCCCGCACGAGCGCGCAGGGTTGCCTACCCACAGCTCACCGGCAGGCACGTTTTTGGTGACGACGCTGCCGGCACCGATCATCGCCCCAGCACCGATTTCCAAGCCGCACAGTACGGTAGCGTTGGCGCCCAGCGACGCGCCGCGCCGCAACACCGTTCTTGCGAACACGGAAGGCGTGCGCTTGCTGCGCGGGTACTTGTCGTTGCTGAAGGTGACGTTCGGGCCGATAAAGACATCGTCTTCGACCCGCAGCCCGTCCCAGAGCTGTACGCCAGGCTTGACGGTGACGCGGTTACCGACGACCACGTCGTTCTCAACCAGCACCTGCGCGTTGAAATTGCAATCACGGCCGATGCGCGCGCCGGGCAGCACCACGCAGAACTGCCAGATGCGCGTGCCCGCGCCGATGGTGGTGGTCTGCACGTCGGAAAGCGGGTGCACAAAAATGCTCATGCCGTGGCCGTTGCCGTAGCCGTTTCGCGCTGGGCCGCGAGCGCCATGAACTCGTCGTATTCGCGGATGTAGTCGGCTGCGTCGTAGTGATGCGAAGCAAACACCATCAACATCGCATCGGTCGAATATCGATACTGAATGCCCCAGGTCATCGGTGGCAGATACAGGCCGCGCTGGGGCGCGTCCAGCTGCACCTCGACACGCTGGCGGCCGTCGTCGGCTACGACCGAGCAGCTGCCGCGCAAGCAAATCAGGAACTGGTGGCAGGTGTGGTGGGCGTGTTCACCGCGCACCTCGCGGCTGGGCACACCGAAGACGACGAAGTAGCGCAGGGGCGGAAAAGGGATCTGGCGCTCGAACTCACCCACTGTCAGGTTCCCGCGCAGGTCGGGAATCACCGGGAAATGGTGCAGGCTGACACCGCGAACCGCCAGCGATTCAACTTGCGGGCCATGTGCTGCAGCGGGCACATGCCTGGGGCTGGCTGGCCCGGCCAAAGTGTCTACATAGCCAACGATGGCAGCAGGGTTGCCCTCGACGATGGCACCCGGCGGCACCGAGCGGCCCACCACGGAACCCGGCCGCACCACCGCCCTGGCTGACAGCGTGATGCCCGCCAGCAAGGTGGCATTGGCACCAATGCGCACATCGCGGCGCACGACGATGGGCGCGCCTTCAACGAAGGCCACATTGGGCCCGATGCGGCAGCCAGGCTCCAGCACCAGGCCGGCCGGCAGGTGAGCGCCGGAGTCCACGACGATGTCCTCAGGCAGCTGCACGCTGTCATGGATACGGGCCAGCGGGTCGATGCGCGCCGTCAGCGGGCGGGTCAGAGCAAGCTCGTGAAAGGCTTTGTCGATGGCAGACATGAAAGCGCGGTTCGTTGAAGGAGAAGGTGGGTGGACGTGCGTGCGAAGGGCGCTTTACTTCAGCCACTCCCCCACCCCGCGCCCCAGCGACAACAACATCGCGTTGAGCTGCTGCCCGTCATGCAGCGCATTGATGTAGGCCACGCGCAGCTGGTAGTGCTCAGCCTCGGCGCCCATCACGTCGAACAGGCTTCGCCGGCCCAGCTGCTGCCATTGCTGCAGCGTGAAGTTGCGCAGCTGTTCGCTTTCGCGCAGCACCGCGCCCACGCGCCGGGCGCGGTCGAAGCTGGCCAGGGTTTGTTCATGCACTTCGGCCACGCGGTAGCGGCGCGATTCCAGCGCTTCTTCGCGCTGCAGGCGCGCGGCTTCGGCGCGGCGGCTGGAGGCGGCTGAAGCCGGCGCCAGGCCGGGCGTGTAGAGCGGGATGCTCACCGCCACGCCCAACGAGAAATTGCCGCTGCGCCCGCTGCCGGGCGTGTCGGGGTTCATGCCCACGGCTGCGGCTGCACCGCCCGTGAAAGCCCAGCTGACTTGCGGCTTGCCGCCTGCTGCCACTGCGCGGGCGTAGGCATTGGCAGCGGCCATTTGTGCGGTGAGCTGGTTGATCTCCGTCGAACGTTCGACATCAGCCACCAGCTCGGACAAAACTTCGACGTTCAGCAGCACGGTAGACAAACCCTGCACGCCCGGCAGGCCGTCACCCACCAGACGGCGCAGGCGCACATCCACTTGTCGTGCCTGTGACTGCGCGCCGGTTTGCAGCAGTTGCGCTTGCTGCAGGGTCTTCTGCGCCTGCACCAGTTCGCTGGCGCGGCCGCGGTCGGCACGCACGATGGTTTCCAGCGCTTCCACCAGGCATTCCATCTTGCGCACGTACTGGCCGTAGATGACGACGTGTTGGCGGTACCGGCTGCGTTCCAGCGCCAGTGCCACCGTGTTCATGGCCAGTTGTTCGCGCACGCTCAGGTTGCCCTGGCGGGCTGATTCGGCCAGTTGCGTACGCCAGTCGGTCAGGCGGTCGTTGCGGCCGCCGTCGTAGAGCAGTTGGCTCACGTTCAGGCTGGCGCGCAATTGCAGCAGGGCTGCGTCGTTCACGCCTTGCTGCAGTACGCCGCCAGGGCCGGCGCCAGCCGTCATGCTGGCTTGCGGCAGGCGCGCGGCGCGCGTTTCTTCGATGTCGCTTTGCGCCGCTTCAGCCAGCAAGCGGCTGGCGCCCACGGCATTGCTGCGGTCCAGCGCGTCGCGCACCATCCCTTGCAGCGTGGCGCGCGGGTTGGTCAGGTCGGAGCCAGCGGGCTCGTCTGGCGCAGCGCCTGCGCCTTCCACCCGCGCTTCGTCGATGCAGCGCGACTGGGCCAGCGAGGCTTGGCTGAAACTGAAGGTCGCAACCAGGCAGAAAAGTGCAAGGTGTTTCACGGAATTCGAGGGCTTGGCGATGCTGGGCAATGGCTGCCAGTCTGAGCGGACAGGCTGCACTGCGATCAGCAGAGTTCAGGGCCGAACCCGGGTCAAATTGATGCTGAACCGCGCTGTCGCCCTGGCGACCGGGGCGGCAGCAGGCACAAACCTATGATGGGCACTTCCTCAGACAAGACAGCGAGACACCTCATGCAAGCCTGGCTTTGCGAAACCCTGGACGGCATCGGTGCGATGCGTTTTCAATCCCTGCCTACGCCTGAGCCGGCGGCTGGCGAGGTGCGCATCGCGGTGGACGCTGCCAGCCTGAATTTTCCCGACCTGCTGATCGTGGAAGGCAAGTACCAGTTCAAGCCGCCCCTGCCCTTCGTGCCTGGCGCTGAATTCGCCGGCAAGATCGACGCCGTGGGCGCCGGCGTGGTGCATCTGAAAGTGGGCGATGCTGTGGCGGCCATTGCCGGCACCGGCGGCTTTGCCACGCATGCCTGTGTAGATGCCACGCGCGTGCTGCCCTTGCCGCCGGGATTCAGCACACGGGACGGCGCGGCGTTTGCCTTCACATACGGCACATCCCACCACGCGCTGATGGACCGGGCGCAGTTGCAGGCCGGCGAAACCGTGCTGGTGCTGGGTGCGGCAGGCGGCGTGGGCACGGCAGCGGTGCAGATCGCCAAGGCGGCCGGCGCACATGTGATTGCTGCGGCTTCCACAGATGAGAAATGCGCGCTGTGCCGCGATATCGGCGCCGATGCCACGCTGAACTACAGCACGCAAAACGTGCGCGAGACGCTGAAAGCCCTGACCGGCGGCAAGGGCCCCGATGTGGTCTACGACCCGGTGGGTGGTGACCTGGCAGAACCCGTTTTCCGCAGCATCGCCTGGCGCGGGCGCTACCTGGTGGTGGGCTTCGCCGGCGGCGGCATCCCGGCCCTGCCCTGGAACCTGGCGCTGCTGAAAGGCGCCAGCGTGGTAGGCGTGTTCTGGGGTGAATTCGTCAAGCGCGATCCACAGGCCAGTGCAGCCGCCTTGACGCAATTGGCGCAGTGGTACGCGCAAGGCAAGATCAAGCCCGTCATCGACGAGGCTCTGCCCATGGCCGAGTTGCCTGCGGCGTATGCGCGCATGGGCATGCGTCAAGTGCGGGGAAAGATGCTGCTGGTGAACGGCTGAACCTGTGACGGCGACACGGCGTCACGGCGTCATGTCGCCGGACGACAGATTCCCCCCATCGTGGGGCCGTCAGTGTCAGGGTGAGGCGCTAGGATGCAGAGCACATTCAAGCCAAGGCACGCATGACACTCAAGGTGTTGATCGTCGAAGACAACCCGGTCGCACGCAGTTTTCTGTGCCGCGTGGTGCGCGAGAGTTTCAGTGACGCGCACCACATGACCGAAGCCGGTGACCTGGAAACCGCGCGTCGACACATCGCCCAAACCGGCGGCGTCCAAGGCGCGCCAGGCATTGAGCCTTTCAATCTGATCCTGGCCGACCTGGAACTGCCCGACGGCAACGGGCTGGAACTGCTGGCCGAGCTGGCGCAGTACCCGGCGACCAAGATCGTCACCACCTTGTATTCAGACGATGACCATCTGTTCCCGGCGCTGCAGTGCGGAGCCGACGGCTATCTGTTGAAGGAAGACCGATTCGAGGTGCTGGTGGAAGAATTGCAGCGCATCGTGCGCGGGCAGCCGCCTCTGTCGCCAGCCATCGCGCGGCGGCTGCTCACGCACTTTCGCAACGGGCCGGGCAACGACGGTACGCCACCGGCCTCGGGCTTGTCGAAGCTGAGCGGTTTCACTGCTAGCCGCCCCGCCGCGCCCACGGAGAAGCCTGCGCCGGAATGCGAACGCCTGACGCCGCGAGAAACCGAGGTGCTGACTTACTTGAGCAAAGGCTTCACGATCAAGGAAATCGCCAGCCTGATGGGCATCAAGTGGTTCACCGTCAACGACCACATCAAGAGCATCTACAAGAAGCTCAACGTCAGCAGCCGCGCTGAAGCGGCGGTTTTGGCCAGCAAGCAGGGGCTGGTTTAGGCGGCCGGTGCGGCTGCAGCAAGGCGCACCGGCGTTTGTTGCCAATATCTATCGCCAGCGCCGGCGCACGTCGCTCAAGTGTGCCAGCCCAGCCAGCGACAAACACGCTGCCACCCACACCCAGCCTGCGTCGCTGACGCCAGCGCGAAGCGCCAGCATCAACGCCAGTCCGGCGCCCAGCGCGGGCAGGAACTCTGTCGGCGCCAGGCCCTTGCCGCTGTGCTTGTAGTACAGCGCCAGAGCGGCGCCTTCCAGCACCGTCATGACGATGACGAAATCGATCAGGTGCAGCAGCATCGCGCCAACTCCTAGACCCGCGCCAGTCCCAGCAGGTGCGCCATGTCCTTGAAGAAGATGCGCACTTGCTGCATGGGTTTCTTGCGCGTGAGCTTCTTGTTCATGTAGCTCTCAAACGTCATCTGCTGCACGTCTTTGTCTTTGCAGATGGCCACGAAACGCTCGCGCCGCTTGTCGTTGATGTACCAGAAGCGCTGCATCACGCCCAGCACGATGAAGACCAGACGGTGTTCTTTCATGAAGCGCTTGCGCGCCCCGGCCAGCGCGCGGCCTTTGCCGGTGGCCAGCATTTCGCTGACGGCTTCTGCCGCCACGCGGCCGCCGAACATGGCGTAGTAGATGCCTTCACCTGAAGCGGGCGCCACCACGCCGGCAGCGTCGCCAGCCAGCACCACGTCGCGGCCGTTGTCCCACTTCTTCAGCGGCTTCATCGGCAGCGGCGCGCCTTCGCGGCGCACGGTCTCTGCACCTTGCAGGCCGGCCGCTTCGCGCAGCGCGCTGGTGGCATGGCGCAGGCTGAAGCCTTTGTCGGCGCTGCCGGTGCCAATGCTCAGCGTGTCGCCGTGGGGGAACACCCAGCCGTAGAAGTCGGGGCTCAGGCGGCCGTCGTAATACACATCGCAGCGTGTGGGGTCGTAGTCGGGGCCTGTGACCGCGGGTTTGCGCACGATCTCGTGATATGCGAAGACGCATTCGATGTCTTTGGCACCGGGCACGGCGTCGCGTGCAACGCCCGAACGTGCGCCGTCTGCACCTATGACGGCACGGGCGCGCACCTGGACCTGCATCTGCAGGGGTTCGTTGCCGTTAACACCCGCCTTGTCTGTGGTCTTGAAATGGATGATGGCTGTGCCGTCGGTGTCGCGCGTCAGGCGCTCGAAGCTGCCGTTGCGGCGTTCTGCGCCGGCCTTGGCTGCACGCTCGCGCAAGAATTCGTCGAAGTGTTCGCGGTCGACCATGCCGACGAAACCGTTGTCGATGGGAATGTCCACCTTGGTCGACTTGGGCGAGACCATGCGTGCCGAACGCGCCTTGGCCACCAGCAGTTCGTCTGGAATCTCGAAGTCCTTGATCAACCGCGGCGGAATGGCGCCTCCGCAAGGCTTGATGCGACCGGCGCGGTCCAGCAACAGCACGCGTTTGCCTTCGCGTGCCAGGTCGGTGGCCGCGGTGGCGCCGGCCGGCCCGCCGCCAACGACGACGACGTCGTAAGTGGGCAGGCCCTGGACTTCGGATGAGGGCGTGGTCGTCTGCATGGTGAACTACCTCGGTGAGCCCAGGGCAACAGCAGCGCTGGGTGTGGGTTCGGGGACAAATGAAGCATCAGTGGCAGAACGGCCACCAATACGCATGGCCAACATGGCCGCAAAAACGAATAGCAGTGCTTCGGCTGCGAAGACGCTGGTGTAGGCCATCACGGGCGAACCCAACAGCCAGCGCGCCAGGTCGCTGGCACCGGCGCCGAGCATGCCGCCCAGCCCGAAAGCGAGTGCTTGCGCAGCGCCCCACAAGCCGATACGCACGCCTTCACGCTGGCCGCGGCCAACACTCGCCAGACGCATCATCGAAGCGATGGCTGCAATCGAAAACGCACCGTTGGCCACGCCTAGCAAGAAGACATTGGTTGCCAGCGGCCAGGAAGCGCCTGCGTTGGCGGCCGAACCTGCGGCCGAACCTGCCGCAACCAGGCCCAGCAAGGCCAGGCCTGAAGCCAGGCAGCCGCCCACAGCCCAGCCGCGCAGCGAAGCCAGATGCCGCCCCAGCAATCCAGCGCCCGCCAGCGCCACGAGCAGCATCCCGGCCAGCACGCCGCCGTGCTGCACGCCAGACAACTGCGTAGTTTGACCAGGGGTCCAGCCGAAGACACTGCCCGCAAAAGGCTCCAGGATCAGGTCCTGCGCGCTGAAAGCCAGCATCGACACGAAGATGAAGACGGTGAAGCGGCGCGCTTCGGGTTCGGCCCAGACCTCGGCCAGCGCCTGGCGAAACGCTGGCGGCTTGGCTTCAGCACGCGCCGGCTCGGCCGTTTGCAGCAACCGGCGTTCGACACCTTGCAGTGCCAAGACTGCCAACACCAGAGCCAGACCGCAAACCCCGGTCATGACAGTCACCATGCGCGCCGGCGTGAAAGGATCGAGCAGCTTGCCGGCGATCACGGCCGTGAAGGCCAGGCCGAAGATCATCATCATCCAGACGATCGTGGCCGCAGGTGCGCGGCGGGCAGCGGGCACGCTCTTGGCCAGCAGCACCAGCAGGTTCGTACCCGCAGCGCTGACGCCAGCCCCGATGAAGACGAAACACACCACGGCCAGGGCGATGCCAGCCGCGGGCGAACTGCCCATCAGCGCCGTGGCCGCTGCAGCGCCTACCGAGCCCAGAGCCAGCAAAGACATGCCACCGATGATCCAGGGCGTGCGCCGCCCGCCGACATCGCTGCCGAAGCCCATGCGCGGCCGCGAGATCTGCACCGCGTAGTGCAGGCCCACCAGCAAACCTGGCAGCAAGGCCGGCAGCGCCAGCTCGACCACCATCACGCGGTTCAGTGTGGAAGTGGTGAGCACGACCATGGCGCCGATGGCCATCTGCACCAGGCCCAGCCGGAAAACCCCCAGCCAGCCGAGCAGAGGGCGCAGGGCGCCGGTCATCACACCACCCCGACCAGGCTGCGCAGCGCAAAGGCGCTGACCATCATGCCGGCCACGAACAGCGGTACACCAAAGCCGCTGTAGTACAGCGCACGTTCCACCGGCTTGTCCACGAACCAGGTCATCAGCACCAATTGCGCCAGCAGCAGCCCGGCAACTGCCCAGGCGTGCCAGGGCATGCCCCACTGCGCCAGTAGCAAGATCACGACCACCTGCGGCAGCGCCATGAAGACGCTGGCCGTGGCGGCCGCACCCGGCGCGCCCAGTTGAACTGGCAGCGAACGGATGCCCATCTGCCGGTCGCCCACCATGGCCTTGAAGTCGTTGAGCGTCATGATGCCGTGCGCGCCAATGCTGTAGAGCAAGGCCATCAGCAGCGATTCGCGCGCCGGCATGGCGCCGCCCACCATCACCGCAGCACCTGTAACCCAAGCCAGACCTTCATAAGACAGGCCGCAGGCGGCGTTGCCGAACCAGCCGTTGCGCTTCAATCGCAGCGGCGGGGCGCTGTAAGCCCAGGCCAGCAGCAAGCCCAGCACGGCAGCAGCGAAGCCCCAGGGCCCGAGAAGGCTGGCGACGAGCAGGGAAATACCCGTCCAGACGATGGCGATCCACAAGCCCCAGCGGCCGGGAATGCGGCCCGAAGGAATGGGGCGCTGCGGCTCGTTGATGGCGTCCACCTCGCGGTCGAACCAGTCGTTCACCGCCTGGCTCGTGGCGCAAACCATGGGGCCGGCCAGGATGATGCCCACGATGGCCAGCCACCACACCTGGGCCAACGGCATGCCTGAGGCGACGGCGCCACAAGCAAAGGCCCACATCGGCGGGAACCAGGTGATGGGCTTGAACAGCTCAGCCACGGCGCGCCATTGCGGTCGGGTACCAGGGCTGGGCACCTCGCGCGCGGCAGGGCGTACGGGTGCGCCCTGCGCCAAATTGGCAGGCGTTGCAGAATGAGACGGCACGGCGGATACAGCAAGTCGAACCATGCGCTGTATGTTGCCCTTGACACCAGAAAGCGTCAACCAGAATTGACACTTATCAGGGTAATCGACGAAGCTACGCCCTACCCCGTTGTATTGGAAGGCCCGAACAGATGTTGATGAAGACCACCCCCGAGCGCCTCGCAGGCGGCTCAGACCCCGAAAACTCAGCCAACGGCCCCACAGCCTTGGTGATTGGCAGCGGCTTCGGCGGCTTGGCTGCTGCCGTGCGCCTGTCGGCCAAGGGCTACCGGGTCACGGTGCTGGAAAAGCTGGACGCCCCGGGTGGCCGCGCTTACGTACACCAGCGCGACGGTTACACCTTCGACGCCGGCCCCACCATCATCACCGTGCCCTATCTGTTTGAGGAATTGTGGGCGCTGGCCGGGCGCAAGATGAGCGACGACATCACGCTCAAACAGCTCGACCCGTTCTATCGCATCGTTTTCGACGACGGCGACCACTTCAACTACAGCGGCGACCCCGATCGTCAGCGCGCAGAAGTGCGGCGTATCAGCCCTTCAGACTCCGCCGGCTACGAACGCTTCATGGCAGAGGCCGACTATTGCTACGAACTGGGATTCAAGGCCCTGGGCGACAAGGCCTTTGACAGTGTCTCCGACCTGATCCAGGCCTCACCCGCCATCCTGAAGATGCGCGGCTGGCGCAGCCTGCATCAGATGGCTGCCGCGCACCTCAAGCACCCCAAGCTGCGCATGGCGATGAGCCTGCAAAGCTTGCTCATTGGCGGCAACCCTTTCTCAGTCACCTGCATCTACAGCCTGATCAATGCGCTGGAGCGGAAATGGGGCGTGCACTGGGCCATGGGCGGCACGGGCTCGCTGGTGAACGGTTTGGTGAGCCTGCTGCAAGACCTGGGCGGGAACTTGCAGGTCAACAGCGAGGTCAAGCGCATCGAGATCGAAAACGGTCAAGCCAAAGGCGTGACGCTGGCCGACGGCCGCTTCATGCCAGCCGATCTGGTGGTCAGCAATGCCGACACCGCGTGGACCTACCGCAACCTGGTCGCCGCCGAACACCGCAAGCACTGGACCGACCGCCGCATCGAGCGCGGCCGCTACAGCATGAGCCTGTTCGTCTGGTATTTCGGCACCAACAAGCGCTATGAAGACGTGCCTCACCACGTGATGGTGCTGGGCCCGCGTTATGAAGGTCTGTTGACCGACATCTTCAAGCGTCACAAGTTGGCTGAGGACTTCAGCCTCTACCTGCACCGCCCCACCGCCAGCGACCCGGCCATGGCACCCGAAGGCCACGACGGCTTCTATGTGCTGGCACCTGTGCCGCACCTGGACAGCGGCACCGACTGGGCCGCACACGCCGAGCCTTTCCGCCAAGCCGTTCAGGCGCGCCTGGAAGCCACGGTATTGCCTGGGCTGGGCGAACACTTGACAACTTCCTTCGTCACCACGCCGCAAGATTTCCACGACAGGCTGCTGTCGTTCAAGGGTGCGGCGTTTGGGCTCGAGCCGTTGCTGTTGCAAAGCGCCTGGTTCCGCCCGCACAACCGAAGCGAAGACGTCAAGGGGCTGTACATGGTGGGCGCCAGCACCCATCCGGGGGCTGGCGTACCGGGGGTGCTGATGTCGGCAAGGGCGCTGGACTCGGTGTTGCCCGCAGCGGCCGCTTGGAAAGGCGGCGGTCGGCCCTGATCGGGCTTGTGCGCCGTTGGCCTGGCCTTGGCGACACCCTGGGCACAGAAGCTACTTCGCTTCTGCGTCTCCAGGCAAATCACCTACGCCGTAGCGGCGCAGCTTGACGTAGAGACTCTGCCGCGACAGCCCGAGCATCTCTGCGGCTGATGCGCGGTTGTCGCGCGTGAGCTCCAGGGCTGCCTCAATGCACAACTGCTCAATGAGATCCGTGGTCTCGCCGACGATATCTTTCAGTGGCACGCGGCCTACCAGTTCGGTGAGCTGCCCCACCGAACGCGGCAGTTCTTTCTTGTTGCGCGCTTCGCCGGTCAAGCGTCGGCCGACGTCACGGATGGTGAAACCCAGGAAAGGCCGGTCGCCGTAAGGCACCATCGTGGCGGAGATTTCAACGTCGGTCATGGCGCCGTACTCGCCGCGCAAGGTGGTGGCAAACAAGCGCACAGCGCCGCGCTGGCGCAAGTTGCTGATGAGCACGCTCAGATCCACGCCCGTGCGGCCCAGCCAGCGGTCCAGCGTTTCGCCGCGTACCTGCTCTTCGGTGGTCAGTTGCGCCAATTCCACAAAAGCGGCATTGGCCGAGATCACGCGGCCGTCCAGGTCGGTGACCACCAGGCAGTCAGGCACGCTTTGCACGAGCTTCAAGAGCATGGAACTGGTGCTGGGCGCGGGTTGGGCATGCGTGTCGGGCGCGGCTTGCGACAGGCGCACCAGAAAGTGCGACACGTTGTCTTGCCGGTAGGTGGATACCGACACCATGACCTCGCCGCGCGCGTCCAGCAACTCGGCCCGCACTTGTTCGGCACGGCCCGTGGCGCGTACCCCTGCCAGCACGTTGTTCAACGCTTCCTTGCTGCGCGTGTCCATGGCCATCGGGAAGGCTTCGCCTACCAGCCCTTGCGGGCCGCCATCGCCGATCAGACGGGCTGCCGCAGGGTTGGCTTCCAGAATGCGCTGTGTCGTCGCATCAACCACCAAAACCGCTTCAGAAGCCACCTGGAACAGGTGCCGGTAGCGGGTTTCGGCATGCCGAAACTTCCAGTAGTCGCGTTCCATCGCTTGCTGCGCGTCCAGCAGGCGCTGCTGCAGCACCGAAACGGCGCGCAGGTCACGGCCGCACAACAGCTTGCGGCCCTGGCCCAAGTGCACTGCTGCCAACAACACAGGCAGATCGCGCCCGCTGGCCAGAACGGTATTTATCTGCCGCCAGCGCGGCGGCGGGGTGGCGCTTTGTGTGGGAGGCGCCAGCAGACTTTCAACCTTGCGCCGGCTGTCGGGGTGAACCACATCGACGAGTAATTGACCCACCCACGGGGACAATTCTTCTGCAGGCACTTCTTCCAGACTGCTGGACAGGTCGAGCACCACGCCTTGATCGTCCACGACCAGACTCAAGTCGTTGGAAACACTGAGCAGCGATTCCATGGCCGCATCGTCGAGCTTACCCAACGTGGCCTGCGGTGCTGCAAAAGGTCTCATCGGAGACCCGCCTTTCGCTCAATACTGCATTGAAGGGGACTGCTTAGTGACTTAAAAGAGCTGAAACTGCTCAAACGTAGCAAAGGACCATGCTTCCAGCGCCTGCCTGCATCAAACGCGCTGCAAGCGTTGCGCCATTAGTTGTTCAGCCACCAACGGGGCCTGCCGACCATCGGCGGCGGTGCCATCGGCACCTACCTCGTAGATGCGTTCAGGGTTGGCCGCGAACACCGGCCCGCCCACCATCACACCGATGGCGTGGTTGCGAGAGGCATTGCGCACTGCAGCAATTCCTGATGTTAACCAGTCCAAACGCGAGTCAATGGCCACTGAAATGCCGATGATGTCAAACCATTCACGCCGTACCAGAGCAGCGGGATCGGCCACACGGGCCTCGCTGTCGCCCACCACCTCCCACCCTGAACGGCGGAAGAATTCGGCAACGATGGACAAACCGAAGGTGTGTTGTTCACCTGGCGCAGGCAGAAGCAAAACGCGGCGACCGTCTACGGGATGCTCGACTTCGCGCCCGAATGTCGGGCTCAGCGTGCGCATGATGCGCTGCATGCGGCCCATGCCTACGGTGACATCCGTGAAGTTGCAGCGGTCTTCGTCCCACATGACACCCAGTTCGCTGGCGGTGGGTGCCAGCAGCCCGAGGTAAACCTCGTCCACGGCCACACCGCGGGCCATCAATCTTTCGATCAACGCCTGCCACTGCGTGTCGTCAGCGCCGACGATCAGGGGCAGAAATTGCTGCCTTTCAGCGGGCGAAACCGTCGGCGCAGGCGCGGCAGGAACAGCAGCCAAAGGCTCTCGGTGCGCGCGCACCAATCGCGGAATGATGTCTTGTTCGATCGTACGCACGATGCGCGCCAGCCTTTCCTGCGGTGAGGGCACCGTGCCTTGTGATGGCACGGGATTGAGCGCGTCGTCATCTTTAGGCTCAAAACCCGTTGTTTGCGGGATTTCGAGGAATGACGCCTGGTCTAAACGGTCCATCTTGCGTCTCCTGGCATTCGGCATGGAAGAGCTCGAGCTCTCAACCTGCCCAACACCGTAGTGAGGTTACTGATGCTGCATCTGTGCATCCCAGGACAGCGGATGCACGGCTCTGCCCAGTGCGCGACTCTGATCGCGGACATCACTGGTACCACCCGACTTTCACGGTTGAGAGCGCCATACGTCAAGCATCGTTAACCCACTGTGTGCAGGTTAGTGTCAACCAGACATGACGTCAATCCGGGTTGACATCTTTCTGACGTCCGCCTAGATTATCTTCATGCGCGATCAGCACACCCCCACCACCGGCCAAGTTCCTGCGGGCCTGTACACCTCTGAAGAGCGCGTGCGACGCGATGCTTCCAAGTGGACCCTGGTGCAGGGCATCCTGGCGCCCATCCAGTTTCTGGTGTTCCTTGTCAGTCTTGCGCTGGTTTTGCGCTTTCTCTACACCGGCAACGGCCACGACGCCGCCACGATCTCCGTCATCGTGAAGACGCTGACGCTGTACACCATCATGGTGACGGGCTGCATCTGGGAAAAAGAGGTTTTCGGCATGTGGCTTTTCGCCCCTGCCTTCTACTGGGAAGACGTTTTCAGCATGGCCGTGCTGGCGCTGCACACCGCTTACCTGGTGGCCGTCTTCACCGGCTGGCTCACCCCGCAGCAACAAATGTGGCTGGCTTTGGCGGCTTATGGCACCTATGTCATCAATGCCGGGCAGTTCATCTGGAAGCTGCGCATGGCCAGGCTGCAGGCTGCGAAAGAAAACGCAGCGATGCAAGGGGTGCCTGCATGAGCGCCGTGATCGCGATCCAGCCCGTTGCTGATTCGGTTTCGCTGGGCTGCGCTGACTCTCCCGTGCTGAAAGAGCGCGGCCAGCGCGAGGTCTTCTGCGGCCTCACGGGCATCATCTGGCTGCACCGCAAGATTCAGGATGCATTCTTCCTCGTCGTCGGCTCGCGTACTTGCGCGCATCTGCTGCAGTCGGCTGCAGGTGTGATGATCTTCGCGGAGCCGCGTTTTGCCACCGCCATTATCGACGAGCGCGACCTGGCTGGCCTGGCAGATGCCAACGCCGAACTCGACCGCGTCGTAGCCCGCCTGCTGGAGCGCCGGCCCGACATCAAGCTGCTGTTTCTGGTGGGCTCGTGCCCTTCGGAAGTGATCAAGCTGGACCTGTCGCGTGCCGCGCAGCGGCTGAACAAGAATTTCTCGCCTGCCGTTCGCATCCTGAACTACTCGGGCAGCGGCATCGAAACCACGTTCACGCAAGGCGAAGATGCCTGCCTGGCCAGCCTGGTGCCAGAAATGGCCAGCAGCACGGCACCGGCCTTGATGGTGGTCGGCGCGCTGGCCGACGTGGTGGAAGACCAGTTCATGCGCCTGTTCGACGCCATGGACATCGGCCCGGTGCACTTCTTCCCGCCGCGCCACGCCGCCGAGTTGCCTGCAGTCGGCCCGAACACCCATTTCCTGCTGGCCCAGCCTTTTCTGGCCGATACCGCACGCGTGCTGGAAGCCCGCGGTGCACATCGCCTGGGTGCCACCTTCCCGCTGGGCGCCGAAGGCACCACGGCTTGGCTGCAGGCTGCCGCCACCGCTTTCGGCGTGTCGCCCAGCCGCTTCGAGGATGTTGTCGCTCCCAAGCGCGAACGGGCGCAACTGGCCCTGGCGCGGCACCGCGAGGCCCTGGACGGCAAAAGCATCTTCTTCTTCCCGGATTCGCAGCTGGAAGTGCCGCTGGCGCGCTTCCTGTCTCGCGAACTGGGCATGCGTCTGACGGAGGTGGGCAGCCCCTATCTGCACCGCCAGCATCTGGCAGCCGAACTGGCCTTGCTGCCTTCAGACACCCGGCTGTCAGAAGGTCAGGACGTCGAACGCCAGCTGGACCGCTGCCGCGCCGACCAGCCCGACATCGTCGTCTGCGGCCTGGGTCTGGCGAACCCGCTGGAAAGCGAAGGCTTCACCACCAAGTGGGCGATCGAGCTGGTGTTCACGCCGATCCAGGGCTTCGAGCAGGCAGCCGACCTGGCCGAACTGTTCACGCGGCCGTTGACGCGCCGCATGAAGCTGGCTGCATGACGTTGCAAAGTCAAGAGACCAGAAGATGCAGTTGACCCTCTGGACCTACGAAGGCCCGCCGCACGTCGGCGCGATGCGCGTGGCCACGGCCATGCAGGACGTGCATTACGTGCTGCATGCGCCCCAGGGCGACACCTACGCCGATCTGCTGTTCACGATGATCGAGCGGCTGAAGAAGCGCCCGCCCGTCACCTACACCACCTTCCAGGCGCGCGACCTGGGCAGCGACACGGCACAGCTCTTCCAGACGGCAGCCGCCGAAGCCTACGAACGTTTCAAGCCCAACGCGATGTTGGTGGGCGCTTCCTGCACGGCCGAGCTCATCCAGGACGACCCGGGCGGCTTGGCCAAAGCGCTGCAATTGCCGATTCCGGTGGTGGCGCTGGAGCTGCCTTCGTACCAGCGCAAGGAAAATTACGGGGCTTCCGAGACCTTCTATCAACTGGTGCGCCACCTCGCAGGCCCGCACGCGCTGCCGCCAGGTACGGTACGCCCCACGCGCGACGCTGGTACGGCGCCCAGCTGCAACGTATTGGGCCCTACGGCACTGGGGTTTCGCCACCGCGACGATGTGCGCGAAATTGTCGGCCTGCTCGAACAGCTGGGCATTGAAGTGCGCGTGGTCGCACCGCTAGACGCCACGGTCGAAGACCTGACAAAGCTGGGCGAAGCCGACTTCAACGTCGTGCTGTACCCCGAAGTCGCTTCGCAAGCCGCCAGCTGGCTGCAACGCATGTTCGCCCAACCGTTCACGCGCACTGTGCCCATCGGTGTGGGCGCCACCAAAGAGTTCATCAAGGAAGTGCGCGGGCTGGCTGAGTTGAACGTTGACGCGCCTTTGCCTGATGCGCTGTCCAACTCCACCTGGTATTCGCGTTCCGTTGACTCCACCTACCTCACCGGCAAGCGCGTCTTCGTCTTTGGTGATGCCACGCACGCCATCGCTGCAGCTCGCGTGGCGCACCACGAACTCGGCTTCACGGTCGT
This sequence comes from Burkholderiales bacterium, assembly GCA_038209585.1. Lineage (GTDB taxonomy): Bacteria > Pseudomonadota > Gammaproteobacteria > Burkholderiales > Burkholderiaceae_C > Rubrivivax. Next base: position 23,107 of record JBBQXN010000027.1, on the reverse strand, counting down.
CGGTTTGGGCACTTACAGCCGCGAATTCGCCCGTGAAGTGCGCGAAGCGGCCAAGCTCTACGGCATCGAAGCGCTGATCACCGACGACTACCTGGAAGTCGAAGCCAAAGTGGCTGAACTGCAGGTCGAACTGGTGCTGGGCACGCAGATGGAACGCCACATCGCCAAGCGTCTGGGCGTGCCGTGCGCCGTGATCTCGGCGCCCGTACATGTGCAGGATTTTCCGGCCCGCCATTCGCCGCAGATGGGCTTTGAAGGCGCCAACGTGCTCTTCGACACCTGGGTTCACCCGTTGATGATGGGCCTGGAAGAACACTTGCTGACGATGTTCCGCGGCGACTTCGAGTTTCACGACGACGCTGCTGCGTCACACCTGGGCCGCAGTGGCGGCCCACAGTCCGGCGCCAAGCCGGCAACGACCACCGACCCCATCCCGACGGCAGCCACTCCGGCACCCGTCTCTGCCGTAGCCACGGCCACTGTCTGGGCAGCTGACGCCCAGAAAGAACTTCAGAAGATCCCGTTCTTCGTTCGCGGCAAGGCACGCCGCAATACCGAGCGCTACGCAGCCGAACGGCAGCTGGCAACCATCACTGTGGACACCCTGTATGACGCAAAAGCACATTTCGGCCGCTGAAGCCGGCGCAATGGAAGCAACGCGCACGCCCATCCGCGTTTGCATCGTGACGATGGACACGCACCTCGCCAGCGCCACCGACCGCGTTGCGCCACAACTGTTGCGTGACTACCCGGGCCTGCAGATCAGCCTGCACGCCGCCAGCGAATACGCCGGCAACGATCGCCGCATCGACAAGGTGCGGGCCGACATCGCGCAGGCCGACATCGTGGTGGCCGGCATGCTGTTCCTGGAAGACCACTTCCTGCCCATCCTGGACGCCCTGCGCGCGCGCCGTGATCATTGCGATGCCATGGTCTGCATGGCGTCGGCCGCTGAAGTGGTGAAGCTGACCCGCCTGGGCGCCTTCGACATGGACAAGCCCGCCAGCGGCCCCATGGCGCTGCTGAAGAAGCTGCGCGGCAAGAAAGACCCGAAGGCCACCGGCGGTGCCGCGCAGATGAAGATGCTGCGCCGCTTGCCGCAGATGCTGCGCTTCATCCCCGGCACGGCACAAGACGTTCGCGCCTACTTCCTGACGCTGCAGTATTGGCTGGGCGGTTCCGACGAGAACATGCTCAATCTCGTGCGCCACGTCATCGACCGTGGCGTGGCAGGCCCGCGCCGTTCGCTGCGCGGCCTGGTGAAAGTGCAGGCGCCGGTGGACTACCCGGAACTGGGTCTGTATCACCCGCGCATGGGCGACACGGTGGCCACGCGCCTGACAGAAGACGTGACCGACCTGCCCTCGCTGCCCCGCGGCTTGCCTGTCAAGGGCACGGTGGGCATCCTGCTGCTGCGCTCGTATCTGCTGTCGAAGAATTCCGGCCACTACGACGGCGTCATCGCCACGCTGGAAGCCCGCGGCCTGCGCGTGGTGCCAGCCTTTGCCGCCGGCCTGGATTCGCGCCCGGCAATCGAAAAGTACTTCATGGAAGACGGGCAGTCGGTGGTGGATGCCGTGGTCTCGCTCACCGGCTTCAGCCTGGTAGGCGGCCCGGCCTACAACGACGCGCAGGCGGCCGAAGAGATCCTGGCCAAGCTGGACGTACCTTATGTCGCCGCCCACCCGGTCGAATTCCAGACGCTGGACGCCTGGGGCGGCAACGACCGTGGTTTGCTGCCGGTGGAAAGCACCATCATGGTGGCCATCCCTGAACTGGACGGCTCCACGGGCCCCATCGTCTTCGGCGGCCGCCCTGGTGCCGACGGCGTTACCTGCGGCGGTTGCGTCCACGCCTGCACCTTCAAGGCCGGCGACACAGCGCAGGACATGCACAGCTGCCCCGAACGCGCACTGATGCTGGCAGCCCGCGTGGACAAGCTGGTGGCGCTGAAGCGCGGCCAGCGTGCCCAGCGCAAGGTGGCGGTGGTCATCTTCAACTTCCCGCCCAACGCCGGCAACATCGGCAGTGCCGCCTACCTGTCGGTGTTCGAGTCGATGTTCCACACGCTGGCAGCGATGAAGGCCCAGGGCTACACGGTGGACATGCCTGCCGACATCGACACGTTGCGCGACGCTGTGCTGCACGGCAACGCAGCGCAGTACGGCGCAGACGCGAACGTGCACACCTTGATCAGCGCCGACGACCATGTGCGGCGTGATCCCTGGCTGAAAGAAATCGAAGCCCAATGGGGCCCAGCGCCTGGCCGCCAGCTCAGCAACGGCAGCAATATCTTCGTGCTTGGCCGGCAGTTCGGCAACATCATGATCGCCGTGCAGCCTTCCTTCGGCTACGAAGGCGACCCGATGCGGCTGCTGTTCGAGAAGGGTTTGGCGCCCACGCATGCCTTCTCTGCTTTCTACCGCTACCTGCGCGAAGACTTCAAGGCCCATGCCGTGCTGCACTTTGGCACCCACGGCGCCCTGGAATTCATGCCTGGCAAGCAAAGCGGACTGTCGGGCAACTGCTGGCCCGACCGCCTGATCAGCGACCTGCCGAACATCTACCTGTACGCATCGAACAACCCATCCGAAGGTGCGATCGCCAAGCGCCGTTCTGGCGCCACGCTGATCAGCTACCTGACACCACCGATCGCACAAGCCGGTCTGTACAAGGGCTTGAACGATCTGAAGGGCTCGATCGATCGCTGGCGCGCACTGGAGCCGAACGCGCACGACCGCACGGAACTGGCACTGCTGCTGCAATCGCAAGCCGCTGAGCTGGACCTGTGCCCGGCCGAGCCGCTGTGGTCTTTGGCCGGTGAAGCCGACCAACAGGTCATGCGCCTTGCTGAAGCCATGCTCGAGCTGGAATACACGCTCATCCCGCACGGCCTGCATGTCAGCGGCCGCGCTCCCAGCGTCAGCGAACGCGTGGACATGCTGGTGTCGATGGCCGATGCCTCGCACAGTCTGCAAATCGAACGTGCGGCAGTGCAAGCCGTCGTCGACGGGCAATCTGCAGAGCGCGCGCTCAAGCTGTCCGGCCTGCCGAAAGATGCCACGCATGTGGCGCTGTTCGAAGAGATGGTCAGGCTCAGCAAGATGCTGGGCGAAGACACCGAGGTCAGCGGCATCCTGGCTGCACTTGACGGCCGCTACATCCGCCCGGCCCCGGGTGGCGACATCCTGCGCACGCCAGCTGTGCTGCCCACGGGCCGCAACATCCACGGTTTCGACCCGTTCCGCATCCCCAGCGCCTTCGCTGTCAAGGACGGAGCGCAGCAAGCACAGCGCCTGCTGGACCGCTTCATCGCCGACGGCAACCCCTTGCCTGAATCGGTCGCCATCGTGCTGTGGGGCAGCGACAACCTGAAGAACGAAGGCTCGCCGATGGCGCAGGCACTGGCCCTGATGGGTGCGCTGCCGCGCTTCGACAGCTACGGCCGCATCGCAGGCGCGCAGTTGATCCCGCTTGCCGAGCTTGGCCGCCCACGCGTAGACGTGGTCATCACGCTCTCGGGCATCTTCCGCGACCTGATGCCGCTGCAGATCAAGTTGCTGGCAGAAGCCGCCTGGCTGGCGGCTTCAGCAGCGGATGAGCCGCTGGAGATGAACTGGGTTCGCAAGCATGCCCTGGCCTATCAACAGGAACATGGCTGCACGCTGGAAATCGCCGCGCTGCGCGTTTACGGCAATGCCGAGGGCGCTTATGGCTCCAACGTCAACAACCTGGTCGAAAGCAGCAAATGGTCTGACGAAGGCGAGCTGGCTGAAACCTACAGCCGCCGCAAAGGATTTGCCTACGGCCGCGCCGGCCGCGCCGTGCAGCAAACGGCCCTGCTGCAAAGCGTGCTGGCCGATGTGCAACTGACCTACCAGAACCTGGACAGCGTGGAGCTGGGCGTGACGACGGTGGACAACTACTTCGACACCCTGGGCGGCATCACGCAAGCGGTGAAGGTGGCCAAGGGCGGCAAGACGCCGCCGGTCTATATCGGCGACCAGACCAAGGGCGACGGCGCAGTGCGTTCGCTGCAAGAACAGGTGGCGCTGGAAACACGTACCCGCATGCTCAACCCGAAGTGGTTCGAAGGCATGCTGGAACACGGCTACGAGGGCGTGAGACAGATCGAAGTGCACGTGACGAACACGATGGGATGGTCAGCCACCACGGGGCAGGTGCAGCCCTGGGTCTACAAGCAGCTGACCGAGACATTCATGCTCGACCCCGAAATGCGCGCCAGGCTGGCCAAGTTGAACCCCACCGCTTCGGCGCGTGTGGCCAACCGGCTGATCGAGGCGTCTGAACGCAACTACTGGCAGCCCGACCCCGAGATGCTGGAAGCCTTGCGCCGTGCTGGTGAGGAACTGGAAGATCGCCTCGAAGGCGTCTTCGAAGGAGCGGTTGTATGAGTGAAGTCGCATCGATTCCCGTGGGCGGCATCCGCCGCGGCCCCGCACCCACCAGAGGCCTGGACGGCGAGGGCAGCGTGCAGGTGCAGCTCGACCCCAGTGTCAAGATCGGCACGGCCAAGGTCTTCGCCATCTACGGCAAAGGCGGGATTGGCAAGAGCACGACCAGCAGCAACTTGTCAGCCGCGTTTTCGCTGCTGGGCAAGCGCGTGCTGCAGATCGGCTGCGACCCCAAGCACGACAGCACCTTCACGCTGACGAAGAAGATGCTGCCCACCGTCATCGACGTGCTCGAGACCGTCGATTTCCACCCAGAGGAACTGCGCGTCGAAGACTTCGTCTTCCCCGGCTTCAATGGCGTGATGTGCGTCGAAGCCGGCGGCCCGCCGGCAGGCACTGGCTGCGGCGGTTATGTCGTCGGGCAGACGGTGAAGCTGCTGAAGGAACACCATCTGCTCGAAGACACCGACGTCGTCATCTTCGACGTGCTGGGCGACGTGGTCTGCGGCGGTTTCGCAGCACCCCTGCAGCATGCCGACCGGGCGCTGATCGTCACCGCCAACGACTTCGATTCGATCTTCGCCATGAACCGCATCGTGCAGGCCATCGGCGCCAAGGCCAAGAACTACAACGTGCGTTTGGGCGGCGTGATTGCCAACCGCAGCGCAGAGACCGATCAGATCGACAAGTACAACAACAAGATCGGCCTGAAGCTGGCCGCGCACTTCCCTGACCTGGACGTCGTGCGCCGCAGCCGCTTGAAGAAAAGCACGCTGTTCGAGATGGACGACGCGCCGGGCCTGGAAGCGGTGAAAAAGGAATACATGCGCCTGGCTGCCGCCCTGTGGCTGGGGTCCGAGCCCCTGAACGCCGTGCCGATGAAAGACCGCGACATCTTCGACCTGCTGGGCTTCGATTGAATCCACCACCTCCTGACCATCGAGCTGTACCGATGAACAACCCGCCCCAAACCGCCAGTTATCGCACCCGCCGCGGCGAACTCGAAACCTATTTCGACCGCACTGCCGCCCAAGCCTGGGCACGGCTGACTTCCACCGCCCCCGTGGGCCGCGTACGTGCCACCGTGCGCGCCGGCCGTGACCGCATGCGCAGCACGCTGCTGTCCTGGCTGCCTGATGACCTGCACGGCAAGCGCATCCTTGACGCCGGCTGCGGCACCGGCGCCTTGGCCGTGGAAGCGGCCCGCCGTGGCGCGCATGTCGTGGCCATCGACCTGTCGCCCACCCTCGTGAACCTGGCACGCGACCGCCTGCCCGAGTCCTTGGGTGGCGGCTCCATCGAGTTCTGCAGCGGCGATATGCTCGACCCGGCACTGGGCGAGTTCGACCACGTGGTGGCGATGGACTCACTGATTCACTACCGCGCCACCGACATCGTGAACGCGGTGTCCAAGCTGGCCGAGCGCACCAAAACCTCGATCATCTTCACCGCTGCGCCGCGCACGCCAGCCAGCATGCTGATGCTGGGCATGGGTCGGCTGTTCCCGCGTGGCGACCGCTCTCCGCAGATCGAACCCGTGTCGCCGCAGGTCTTGCGCTGGTTGATGGTCAAGGACGAACAACTACAACACTGGCACACCGGCCGTTTCGAGCTGATCACGGGCGGCTTCTACAAGTCACAAGCACTGGAGTGGATTCGGTCGTGAGCGCCAGCACTGCAGCTTCACCCCGCTTCTACAGCAACTGGCTGACCTGGCGGCAGAAACAGGCGCTGGACGTCTGGATACGCGAACTGCTGCCCCGCATGCTGCCCTTTGCCGACGCTGCCAGCGCCAGCCTGCCCCTGGGCCGGTTGCTGCGTTTGTCGCTGTTCCAGGTCTCAGTCGGCATGGCTGCAGCCTTGATGGTGGGCACCCTCAACCGCGTGATGATCGTCGAGCTGCACATGGCCGCCTGGCTGGTGGCGCTGATGGTGGCCCTGCCCCTGCTCTTTGCGCCTTTTCGCGCGCTCATCGGCTTTCGTTCTGACAACCATGCCTCGGTGCTGGGCTGGAAGCGCGTGCCGTATGTGTGGATGGGCACGCTGCTGCAGTTCGGCGGACTGGCCATCATGCCCTTTGCGCTGCTGGTGCTGACAGGTGACGGCCAGCTCGGCATGGCTTGGCTGGGCTATCTGGCCGCAGGCCTGGCATTCCTGCTGGTTGGCGCTGGCATGCAGACCACACAGACCGCCGGTCTGGCATTGGCTACCGACCTGGCCAGCGAAGAAGCCCGCCCACGGGTGGTGGCACTGATGTACGTGATGCTGTTGCTGGGCATGGCGGCCGGCGGCTTTGTTGCCAGCAGCCTGCTCGCCGACTTCACCGACAAGAAGCTGGTGCAGGTGGTGCAGGGTGCTGCCGTGATGACGGTGCTGCTGAACTTCATCGCCGCTTGGAAACAGGAGCCGCGCAGCGCCACCCGCCGCCGCAAGAGCGACCCCACGCCGGCATTCCTGCCGCAGTGGCGCGCCTTCATCGCGCAGCCCGGGGCACGCCGCTTCCTGTGGGCTACGGGCCTGGGTACGGCAGCCTTCAACATGCAGGACATCGTGCTTGAGCCTTACGGCGGCGAAATCCTGAAGTTGAGCGTGGGCGCCACCAGCGCGTTGACCGCGATCATGGCCACAGGCGCACTGCTGGCCTTCGCCTTGGCGGCACGCATGCTGACGCGCGGCAGCGACCCGATTCGCGTAGCGGCCATGGGCGCAGTCATCGGACTGCCGGCCTTTTCAGCGGTCATCTTCGCAGCGCCGGCCGATGCGCCGTGGATGTTCCGCATGGGCACCTTTTTCATCGGCTTCGGTGCCGGCCTGTTCGCCGTGGGCACGCTTACCTCGGCGATGAGCCTGGAGAGCAAACAGAACGTCGGTCTGGCGCTGGGCGCCTGGGGCGCCGTGCAAGCCACAGCCGCCGGCATGGCCGTTTTGACAGGCGGTGTAGTGCGCGACGGCGTCGACCATCTGGCCAGCTCAGGCTGGTTGGGCTCGGTGCTGCAATCCCCCGTCACGGGCTACAGCGCGGTGTACCACCTGGAAATGTTGATGTTGTTTGCGGCCCTGGTGGCCATCGGACCGCTGGTCAGGCGCACGTCGCCTGCACGGGCGGCAAGTTCTTCAGCCACACCCGGCTCCACCCGTTTCGGTCTGGCCGGACTGCCCGGCTGAAACTTTTATTTTTCCCCCGAAGGAGACTCTCATGGGCACTGGTGCCATCACCCAATACGTAGACGTGGCGCAGCTCGTGCTGTACGCCTTCTGGATCTTTTTCTTCGGCCTCGTCTATTACCTCGTGCGTGAGGGCCATCGCGAGGGCTACCCGATGGAAACCGAGTCTGGTCGGGGTTCCATCACGGGCTGGCCGATGCCCAGCCCGAAGACCTATCTGCTGCCGGATGGCGGACAGGTGTCATTCCCCAATGACAAAGTCAGCCCACAGACCTTGCTGGCAGAACCCACGCACCGCTGGACGGGTGCACCTTTGCAGCCCATCAACGCCAACCCCATGCTGGACGGTGTGGGCCCCGGCGCCTGGGCCGACCGTGCCGACGTGCCTGACATGACGTCCCATGGCCAGCCGCGCCTGCGCCCGCTGCGGATGTCACCCGACTTCAGCGTGCACGGCAACAACAGCGACCCGCGCGGCCTGCCCGTGATGGGCGCCGACCAGGTCGTAGCCGGCACTGTCAGCGACCTGTGGCTGGACATGAGCGAGCACCAGTTCCGCTATCTGGAAGTGCGCCTGACCGATGGCTCGCGCAGTGTCATGCTGCCCATCAACTTTGCCCGCATCAAGGCTGATGTGGTTCAAGTACGCTCGATCATGGGCCGCCACTTCGGCCAGGTGCCTGCGCTCAAGCGCGACGACCAGATCACCCTGCTCGAAGAAGACAAGGTCATGGGCTATTACGGTGCAGGCACGCTTTACGCCGACCCTATGCGCCAAGAGCCACTGGTCTGAACGACCGCAGTTCCATCCCTTCCCACGCTGATCAAGGAGTACAGCATGAAAGCCGCCCACCGCCACAGCCTCGGCCACGAGCACGAATATGAGCCGCAACACGGCTTGCCCGAAGCTCTGCCCGCAGATGAAAAACTGCTTTGGCAAGGCTCACCCGGTTGGCAAGCACTGGCTGTAGAAGCCTTTCATGTGCGCAAGCTAGCGATCTACTTCGCCATCATCCTGGTGCTGCGTGCCGGCTTTGTACTGGCTGATGGCGGCGGTGCCATGGCCGTGCTGAAAAGCTGGGCCTGGCTGGTGCCGATGGCGGCCATGGCTGTGGGCATCATGCTGGTGCTGGCACGCTTGGCTGCGCGCACCACCGTCTACACCATCACCGATCGCCGCATCACCATGCGCATCGGCATCGTGCTGACCGTGACCTACAACCTGCCACTCAAACGCATCGAAGGCGCAGGCCTGCTGGTGCGCGGCAAAGACGGGCATGGCGACATCCCCATCACCTTGCTCAAAGGCGAACAGATCGCCATCCTGCAACTGTGGCCGCATGCGCGGGCCTGGCACGTCACTCGGCCGCAGCCGATGATGCGGGGCTTGTCTGATGTGGCTCAGGTCGGCGCCATCCTGGCGAGGGCCTGGTCTGCTGCTACGGGTTCGGAGCCAGCGCGCCAGGCCAGCCCGGCAGCCCAGCCGGCCAGCCCCACAGACATGAATGTTCCCAGCGGTCTGGCCGGTGCAGCGGGCTTTTCGCCCCGCCGCGCGGCCTGAAGGAGGCAGCACCACATGCCTGCCATCCATAGCCGTGAGGCCGTACCTCGCCCTGCAGCACTGGCGCTGGGCACACTGCTCATCGTCTGTCTCATAGGCGTGGGCATCGTGCGCTTCACTGGCGTCAACATCCGCGAAGCCGACGCTCCCACAGCGGCAGAACGCAGCCTGCGCTTTGAAGACGGCCCGGCGGGCAGCGTCACCGTCATCGACGCCAAAACCGGCCAGACGATCGACAGCGTGACGGGAGAAGCCGGCTTCCTGCGGGGCTCGCTGCGCGCCCTGGTGCGCGAACGCAAGATGCGCGGCATCGACTCGGGCCCGCCTTTTCAGCTCATCCTGCGCACCGACGGCCGCCTGACCCTGTTCGATCCGACAACGAAGGAGCGACTGGACCTGGAGTCATTCGGTCCAACGAACATCGCCGTTTACCGCCGCTGGATACCACTGGAAAGCCCTGGCAGCCGGTCCAGTTATGCCAGCCCCGATAGTCATGCCACGGCCCCAGTGTCCAAGTAGTAGGAGTACCCAGAATGAACACCGCCACCATCACCTCATCCGCAGACGCAGCCGCAGCCGCCAAGCGCGAAACCGTACTGACACCCAAGTTCTACACCACCGACTTCAAGGCCATGGACCGCCTGGACGTCTCTTCGATGCGCGCGGACTGGGACAAGATGCTCGCCGAGTACGAAGGCGACAACAACCACGACCATTTCCAGCGCACGCCTGAATTCGGACGTGAAGTCGACGAGGTCTTCTCACAAGTCAGCCCCGAATTGCGCCAGGAGTTTCTGGACTTCCTCATCAGCAGCGTGACCAGCGAATTCAGCGGCTGCATTCTCTACAACGAGATTCAGAAGAACGTCACCAACCCCGACATCAAGGCCTTGATGAAATACATGGCGCGCGATGAATCGCGCCATGCCAGCTTCATCAACCAGAGCCTGAAGGACTTTGGCATCGGCCTGGACCTGGGTGACCTGAAGCGCACCAAGAAGTACACCTACTTCAAGCCCAAATACATCTTCTACGCCACCTACCTGTCGGAGAAGATCGGCTACGCGCGCTACATCACCATCTACCGCCAACTCGAACGGCACCCGGAAAAGCGTTTTCACCCGATCTTTCGCTGGTTCGAGCGCTGGTGCAACGACGAATTCCGTCATGGCGAAAGCTTCGCCCTGATCATGCGCTCGCAGCCCCATCTGCTGCGCGGCGGCAACCTGTTGTGGATTCGGTTCTTCCTGCTGGCCGTTTACGCCACCATGTACGTGCGCGACCACACCCGGCCGATGTTGAAAGACGCCATGGGCCTGGACGCCACCAGCTACGACTACGAGGTCTTCCGCATCACCACGGAAATCAGCAAACAGGTGTTCCCGATTTCGCTGGACACCGACGCACCCGCCTTCCGTGCCGGTCTGTCGAAGCTCTTCGCACTGCAGCAGCGCGTGGATGCGGCCAAGAAGCGCGGCGGCATCGGTGGCAAGCTCGCCCAGGTGGGGTTGGCAGCACAAGCGGCGTTCACCTTTGGCCGCCTCTACCTGATGCCTGTGAAACGCCACGATCTGCCCGAGCAGGTGCGCATGGCGCCGGCCTGGTAGGCCCGGGAGCAGTCCCGTGAGCAGTCCCTGGATCGCCGTCGGCTTTGCCGTTTTCATGTGGTGGTTTTGCACCGGCATCGTGTTGTTGCTGGACAACCTGCCACGCACGACATTCCGCTGGAGCCTCTTCATCTCCTCAGCCCTGGGCTTGGCGGCGCTGGTGGGACTGGCGCACACCGCTGATCAGACCAGTCTGGCAGGCGTTTACTGCGCCTTCACCTGTGCCTTGCTGGTGTGGGGCTGGCACGAGCTGAGCTTTTTGACCGGCTGGATCACTGGCCCGCGGCGTACGGCCATCGCTGCTGACGTCAAGGGCTGGCCGCGCTTCAAGGCAGCGTGCGAAGCCATCTTGTGGCACGAACTGGCCATCATCGCCGTGGGTGCGGTCATCGTCGCCATCACCTGGAACCAACCGAACCAGGTGGGCACGATCACTTTTGTGTTGTTGTGGGTGATGCGTGTCAGCGCCAAGCTGAACCTGTTTTACGGCGTACGCAACCTGAGCCTGGAATTTCTGCCAGCGCACTTGGCTTACATGGGCAGTTTTTTCCGCAAGCGCAACATGAATGCGTTGTTGCCCTGGTCAGTGCTGGGCGGCTCGGCCTGGGCGGCCTGGATGATCATGGCCGCCATGGACCCTGCGGCTTCGCCCGCCACGGTGGTGGGCATGACGCTGGTGGCCACCTTGCTGGTGATGGCGGTGGTCGAGCATGTGTTGCTCGTATTCCCACTGCCTTCCACCGCGCTGTGGCGCTGGGCGATGCGCAAGCCCCCGGCGCCTCCCGCACCCAGCGACGTGCAGAACAAAGCGCCGTTCATTCCTGCCCGTTGATCAGCTGAACTACTGAACAACTGAACAACTGACCATCAGACCATCAGACCATGAGCCTGCTTGCCAGCCTGACCCAACCGCTTGCGCCAACCCCAACGGCTGAGACCGTGGCCGACGATATCCATGACGAGGCTGCACCACAGCCAGCCTACGAACGACTGCGCGTTCTGATGCGTGGCGGCTCGAAGTCGTTCTTCGCCGCGTCCTTGATGCTGCCGGCGCGCGTGCGCGTACCGGCTACGGCGCTTTATGCTTATTGCCGGCTGGCAGACGACGCCATCGATCTGGGTACCGACCCCGCAACGGCCATGGCCGACCTGCAACGCCGCCTGGACGCCATCTACAGCGGCCGGCCGCTGGGCATCGAGGCCGACGCGGCCCTGGCGGCCGTGGTGCACGGCTTCGATATTCCGCGCGCTTTGCCCGACGCCTTGCTCGAAGGCTTCCTGTGGGACACGCAAAGCCGCCGCTGCGAGACGCTGGCTGATGTCGAAGCCTATGCAGCCCGCGTGGCCGCCACCGTGGGCGCCATGATGTCCCTGGTGATGGGCGCTCGCAGCGCCAGCGCTCTGGCCCGCGCCTGCGACCTGGGCGTGGCCATGCAGCTGACCAACATTGCCCGAGACGTGGGTGAAGACGCCCGCGCGGGCCGGCTCTACCTGCCAAGGCAGTGGCTGCGACAGGCTGGCTTAGACATCGACAGCTGGATGCAGCAGCCCGTTTTCAACCCCGCCATCGGCAGCGTGGTGGAACGCCTGCTGCAGGCGGCCGATGCGCTCTACCAGCGATCTGAACACGGCATTGCAGAGCTGCCGCGCGACTGCCGCCCAGCCATCCGTGCAGCGCGGCTGGTGTACGCAGACATTGGCGAGCAGCTGCGCCGCAACGGGCTGGATTCGGTCAACCACCGGGTTTTCGTCAGCAAACAACGCAAGCTGGCATTGATGGCGCGCGCGGCCGGCGCAGCCATGTTGTCCGGTGCACCCGCCTTGCCCCACCTGCCCGCGCTGCCGGCCGTGCAGTTTCTGGTGGACGCCGCTGCGCTATCGCAAGGCGGCAGCGGCACTGAGCCCGTTCTGAAACGGCCGGTCGGCGAGCGCCTGGGCTGGGTTATCGGCCTGCATGAGCGCACTGCCATGACGCGCCGGGATGCGCGCGGCTTGATGAACTGATGATTTGCTGACCTCCGTTCAGGCGGGGCCAGCGCACCATGAATAACTTGCCCATCATCCTGATCGAGGTGGTTCTGGTTTTTGGCGGTGTTCTCGCCTTTGGCTGGTGGCAGCTGCGATCGGTCAAGCGTGACCGGCAGAAGAGCCAAGGGCAGCGCAAGGAGGCTTGCACAGAACCGGGCATTCGCTCACGGGCTGCAAATTCCGATACGCCAAAAGGTGACCGTGATACGCCGGTGCCCTGAATGACGGATGCAGGGCTACCATCCGGCCCATGGCAGAAACAATTTTTGCAGCGTTAGGAGCAGCAGTCTGCATCGGCCTGCTGGTGCATATGTTTCTGCCGTACGCACCGCGCCAGCGCGTAGACCGTGCCGCTCGCCAAGTTTGGCAAGCCCTGGGCAGCTTGCGCCACCGCCGACGTGGCGGTGTGCCACGCCCGGTACGCCTGACTGGAAAACAGCAGCAACAGGCTGCGAACAAAGCCAGGCTCGACGAGGCGCAAGTTCAGCGTGAAGCTGAAGCCGAAGCTCAGGACGTGATCGACCGGGTGCGTCGCCAAGCACGTTCAGGCAAGCCCATCGAGCGAGACGGCAACGTCTACCGGCCAGACGCCTTCAAACCTCGCCCGCCCGAAGACAAGCTGCACTGAAGCTCAGCCTGGCAGGCTGGCATCAACTGCGTCGCGGCATGCGCCAAGGCAGCATCAGCCGCACGGGCAACGACACCAGGCGTGGCAGGCTCAGGCTTTCGTGCACTGAAGTCACTTGCTCACCCAACAGGCCCGATTGCAGAACGGACCGGCTGTAGAAAGGCGTGTCTTCCAGTGTCTGCGCCACGCGTGCAGGCGTGGCGGGGTCGGTGCGCATGCTGCGTTCGATGCGCCAGCCGGTGCGCGGCAGGGCCTGGCGCGGCGGCGGCGCAAAAGCCTCGTTGCGACCGTCAGGGAAGAAGCGCTGGGTGATGACACGGTCCGCACCCTGCTTGGCACGCACGTCGTAAATCACAGCCGTGCTGCCGTCTTTCATCATGCCGCGCGACCAGTCCCAATCGGTGAAGGGCCGATCGATGGGCTCGTCGCCTTCGTTGCTGTCCAGATAGCCGTCGCCCGACCAGTTCAGGCCCGGTTTGTCGAGCTTCACTTCCACGCGCGAACAAGGCGCGATCGGCCCCCAGCGGTGACGGCCTGCCGCATCCAGCGGCGCATGGAAACGCGACAGCGCACGCGGCCATACCCGCACCTGCCCCTGCACGCGCTGCGGCAGCGGCACACCCATCTCGTTCAGGTCGAAAACCAGGCTCTGGCCATCCCAGCGCAAGCTGCTCGGGCCCACCTGAAAGCTGCTGGCCGTGCGCTGCACATGGCGCTGGCCGCGTTCGGTCATGGTCCAGCGGCGCACACCTCGACCGTACAGCGCCACATTGATGCAGCAGAAATTTTCGGCCAGGGCGGGTGGCCCGCCGCGCGCCTGTTGCCGCTGCGCCCAGGCGTAGTAGCTGGAAAAGACACTGCCGACAAAGGCGATGATCGTCAGGCCGTGGGCACCGTCTTCGCTGAGGGCGTCGAGATACCACCAGAGATATGCACCCGGCGCGACCGGCTGGTCGAATCGAGGTGCGCCAGCAGCGTCGCGGCCGCCAGTCGCCCCGACATCGCCGCCATCGGCACGCCCGGGCCCGGATGCACGCTGCCCCCCGCCAGAAACAAGCCCGGTATCCGGCTGGTCGCCGATGGACGACTGAAGGACGACATCCACCCGTGCGTCGCCGGCCCGTACAGCGCCCCGCCCGTGGCCGGGAACAACTGGTTGAAGTCCTGTGGCGTCGTGCGCTGCACCTGGTGTGGCTGCCAGCTCAGGTTCAGGCCGCATTGGCGCAGCAGTTCCAGACTCCTGTGTTCGCATGGGTTGATCTCCTGGGGGTCGAAGCTGCGCCTGGCCGTGCCGCCGGCAGTTTCCGGCTGGTCGCCGTCTGCGGGGGCGTTGACCAGGCACAGCAGGCGCTCGGGTGCGGTCTCGCGCCCTGCGCCTTCGGCCTGCGCGGGCAGATCACCATCGCTGCGGTCTTGTGCGCAGACGTAGACGGTGCCCTGGCGTGGCAGGCGCTGCTGACGAAAGATGTCGTCGAATTCACTGCGGTAGTCGTTGTCGAAAAATACGTTGTGGCGCACCAGCGGGAAGCCGCTGCTGCGCGCATGCAAAGCCCAGGTAACGGCTGATAAAGAGCGGTCCTGAAGCCGCGTGGCAGGCGCCGCGGGCACGGCGTCAGCACCCAGCAGGCCGCTGGCCAGCGCATTGGTGTCGCCATTGAATATGACGGAATCAGCCGGCAGCATTTGTCCACCTTCCAGCCGCACACCGCTTACACGGCCCTGCTGCAAGGTGATCTGTTCAACCTTGTGTCCGTAACGCAGCACTACGCCTTTGCGTTGCGCCAGATCTGAAAGCGCCACGGCCACCGCGTGCATGCCACCATCCACGGCCCATACGCCGTCGAGTTCCACTTGCGCCACCAGCATCAGCGTGGCAGGCGCTGCCCAGGGCGACGCGCCGCAATAGGTGGCGTAACGGCCGAACAGCTGCTGCAGGCGCGGGTCGTGGAAATGCCGGCCGAGAGAACGCCACAAACTGGCGAACGGGCCCAGCCCGGCCAGCACGCCCAGACCACGCGGGCCCAGGTCCATGCCCATGCTGAGCAAGGAGGGCCTTTCTGACCGGATGTACGGCCCTTCCAGCGTTTGATACACGCGCTTGGCCTGGGCGCAGAAAGCCAGGAAACGCCGCGCCTCGGCCGGGCTGCTGAACTGGCCTATGGCTTCAGCCGAACGCTGCAAATCGGCATACAGGTCCAGCGTTTGTGGCTGGCTGCGCCAGGCATGACGGGCCAGCACCGACAAGGGGGTGATGCGCAGGAGTTCTTCCAGAGGGACGCCGGCCTCGGCCAGGATCTGGTCGAACACCCAGCGCATGGTGAAGACCGTAGGCCCGGCATCAATGGGCACACCGTCGACCCACACCTGGCGCATCTTGCCGCCGGGCGTGGGCGCGGCATCCACCAGCGTGACAGGCAAACCGCGACAGGCCAGCAGCAGCGCGCTTACCAAACCTGCGATCCCCGCACCAACGACGACGACGCGGTGCTCGCTGGACTGGGCGCTAACCATAGAGCGTGCCATTCCATTGCCCCTGGATGGCCACGGGCACGAAACGCACGAACATCGATTCGGAGAAATAGCCTTCGCGCTGTGCAGCCCGAATGGCGTCCAGGTGCGCGCCACTGCGCGCATAGGCGTCCATCGCAGCTACGCTTTCCCAGATGCTGAAGGTGGCTTGACGCAACACAGGCGCTTCACCCAGGCCTACGGCCAACCAGCAGCCCGGCGAACTGGCCAGCGCGTCTTGCGCAGGAGGCGCCTTGCGCCAGAAGGCCAAGGCACGCAACGGGTGGATCGAAGCCCGGGTCAGTGCGGCCACGGGCATTGCGCCTTGGTCCGGCGTTGGCGCCAGGGTGCTGGCTTGCAAGCTTTGCCCGGACCAGTGGCCGCGGCTTGACCAAGCGCGCAACTTGACGGTGCACAGCTCGGCACTGCGACTGCGAAACTGGCGCAGCGTTTCAGATTGACCCAGGAAGTGGTCGGCCGCCGCTTCGCTCTCGAACAGGGCAAACAGGCCCTGGCGTGAAGAACTGGGCCGCAAGCCGAACCCGCCTTCGAAGCCGCTGCCCAGCGCCTTGGCAAAACGCAGACCTGGCACACGGCGCAGGCTCCGTGCGCCTCGCATGATGCGCCACCAGCCCCACAAGCGCGAGGCCGAGGCAATGTCGGCCAGCAACATCACCGCGACTTCATTGCCCAGCGTCGCAGCTGGCGTGATGGAGGCAGCCGCAGAAGAAATTGAAGCCGCCGATGAACCCTGAAGTTCATCGGCGGCGTGGGCAGTACGGACGGAAGTCGCGGTGGGCAGGGACATGTTCTTAAGTAGACCTGCGACCAAGCCCGCCTGGCTGAAGGTCAGCGAATAGTCGCTTCAACGCGGCGTGACACGGGGTCTTCGCCCGCGATGTTGGCCTCGGCCTGCACAGGTTCGTCGAGCACCACGCGGCTGGCGTCGATACCGGCTGCCGTCAGCATGTCACGCACGCTCATGGCCCGGCTCTTCGCCAATTCCTGGTTGCTCGCCAGATCACCCACTGCCGAGTGGTAGCCAGAGATCGCGACCTTGGTCTCCGACTGCGCCTGCAGCGTGCTCACCAGCTGAATCAGGCCCCTGGCCTGCTCGCCTTCAAGCATGGAAGAACCTACGTTGAAATACAGCACAGAGCGTGAAGCCTCGGCCAGCGGCGGCGGCAAGCCATCGCCTGGCTTGGCATAGCTCTGCAATTCCGGGAAGTCCTTGGCCATCTCCGCGCCGTACAGCGGCTTGTAAGCGCCCTGGTGGCAGGTGGAACAGTTGACCTTGGCCACGTCGCCCGTCGGCCCCTTGCGATGCACGGGGAAAACGTCGGTCAGGCCGACCAGATAGTCGTTGTTCAGCTCACGCACCATGCGAATGCCATACCAGGCGGTCGTCAGCTGTGTCGGATTACCTTCCCAGCCGCCGCCGATTTGCCGCGTGTTGTGGCAGTAGGTGCAATTCACACCCAGCGACTTGCTGAAGTGCATCATCAGGCCGAAGGTGTACTCCGCCTGCTGCGTGCTGCTGCGATTGCCTGTGGGCAGAGCTGTAGTGCCATTGACACGGATCGGCAGAGCATTCAGCAGATAGGGTGTAAACGGGTCGTTAGGCAATGAACTCATCGCCACGCTGAGTGCCGGTGTGTTTTGGCCGTTGCGGTTGCCGATGAAGTTGGACTTGTGATCCTGCCCTTCAGCCGTGAACCAGATTTGTTCCGGAACTGGGTTGCCGCGATGGCAGGTGTAGCAAGTCACGCCTGTGGCTGCCACGTGTGGCTTCCAGTCCGCATTGACCTTCTGCGTCATCTGAATCATGCGGCGCGCTACGACCTTCGTGTAAAGGCTGTCGTCGGCGAAATTCTGCACGTTGTGGCAATACGCGCAGCCCTGCTCCGGCGACACCCAGGCCGTGATGCTGGCCATGTGGCGGTTGAAGTTGGCCACGCTCAGATCACCCAGCACCTGCACGTTCTGATAAACCTGACTGGCCTTTGGTCCGTCGTTGCTGGCCAACGGGCCGGGTTCCGCCGGCGGCTGGTTCAGCGGCACCAGCGCGTCGACGGTACGTGGGTTGTAGACCACCTCCATCCCCGTGCCGCGATAGCCTCGCTGGACCGGATCGACCGGCGGGCGTTCGCAGCCCGCCAAGAGCAGAGTCAGGGCAGCCAGTGCTGCGGCCGTTCCACGGTTGAAAGGATTCATCTCACTTCACTCCCGGGTTGAGTGTGGCCGGGTCGACCATTGGCGGATAGACGGACGGATACGCCGGCGCCACGCCATGCTTGACTGCCCACAGATACCAGTTGTCCACCACAGTGCCTGTCAAAAGAATGCCGATTCCACCCACCAGAGGACACAGCACAGCAAACCACCAGGCCCAGCGGTGCACTGATTCCATGGTGGCGTTGAAGCCCATGGTCCAGCGCCAGAAGAGGGCAGCGCGTTCGCTGGCCGTGCCACGGTCGGTGATCTGCTCGATCTCACGGTCGCCGCCGTATCGGCTGACGGCCAAGATTGTTCCCGCGTGCATGGCGAACAACAAGACCGAACCGTAAAGGAAGGCGATCGACAGGGCGTGGAAAGGGTTATAGAAGAGGTTGCCGTAGCGCAGCGAGAACGCTGCCGTCCAGTCCAGGTGCGGGAAGATGCCGAAGGGTACGGCCTCGCTCCAGCTGCCCATCAGCACCGGGCGGAAGAAGCCCAGCACCAGAAACAACCAGATCGCTGCAGCAAAAGCCCAAGCCACGTGCGTGCCCATACCCAGGGCACGAGCCCGGGTGTAGATACGCGTCCACCACAGCAGGATGGACGTGGTGAGCAGCGCACCGGCCAACAACCACCAACCACCTTCAGCCATGGGCGGGAAGCTCAGGCCATAGGCTGGTGAAGGGGGGTCCAGCGACAGCCAGAACAACTGGCGAATGAACTGCACTGGGTCCCAGTTGACCTGGGCCAACATGTTGAAGCCCATGATGTTGATGGCCAGTGTTCCCAGGATCAGGGAAGCTAGGCCCAGACCGCCCAAATAGATGGGACCGAGTTGTGCATTACCGAAGCGGCCGATCCAGTGAACGTGCAGCGGCTCCTTGCCGGTACGCGGGCTGTCTTTGCGACCCAGCGCGATGCCTTCCTCGGGAGGGCCTTTGGGCTGAACTGCGGTGAAAAGGTTCTGATATTCGACCATCATGATTGTTTGCTCCGATTTCGATGGGCTATCACTGCATGGGCCACTGCGACCAGATCGGCAGGTTCAGCCACCAGCCCCACCACTCGGGCCAGCTCTTGGTCCAGAAGGGACCACTGATGACGATGCATACGGCACTGAAGAAGACAGCGGCCAGCGCCAAAAACAAACCCAGGCGGTGGATACCCAGCGATCCGACTGAATAACCAATGGAATCGCGGAAGAATGTGTCTTCGTGCTCTGGCGTCTTTACGCGCTCACCCTTCATCGGGTTGGTCGCCGACAGGATCAGACCACCGTGCAGGGACAAGGCCAGCGTCGTGGTGAAGAAGAAGGTGATGGCGATCATGTGCGCCGGGTTGTAGTGGAAGTGCAGGTATTGATACCCGACGTTCGACACCCAGTCCAGGTGGCTGAAGATGCCGTAGGGGAAACCGTGGCCCCAGGCGCCCAAAAGGACTGGCCGAATCACCACCAAAGTGAAATAGGCGAATATGGCGAAACCGAAGGCCACCGGCACGTGATAACCCATGCCCAGTTTTCGGCAGATTTCCGCCTCGCGTAATGCCCATGACACGAATGCGCCCAGCGCACACACTGTAATGACTTGCCACAGCCCGCCTTCAGCCAGCGGCGCCATGCGCAGGCCGTATGAGAGATCGGGCGGTGCAATATTGATTTGCCAGACGTTCCAGGTCGGCCCCAGAGCCGCTCCCCAGAGAATCATGGCCGTACCCAGCAACGAAAAGAACACTGTTGTAACGCCGAAAAAGCCGACGTAAAACGGGCCGACCCAGAAGTCGAAGAGATCGCCTCCGACAAGGGTCCCGCCGCGGACGCGGTATTTTCTTTCGAAACTCAGCATGGCCATTTAAATTCCTCCAACCCCGAAGCACCTAGTTGTTTCTGGGCTACGCGGTGAGTTTGTATTCACACTGGTTCATCGATCGGCGGGGCAGGCCTTTCGGCCCGACCCCGCGTACCGATATCACCGGTACTGCTTTGCGATCGACTTCTAGTTCCTGACCGACGGCACGGCTGCAGGCATCGGTGCGTTCACCGAAGCCACGGCGCCCTGGCGCGGACCGTCGAACCAATTGAACTTGTTCGTACTGAGCAGGACGAGGTGAATCATCGCTGCCAGACCGAACAAGAAAATACCCTGGACAACCATCGCACGCAGCGGGTCGAACAAACGCCAAATTCTCCACATGATTCCAAGCTCCTAAGTTAAATGGGACATGAAGGTGTACACAGCCGCCTTGACGCCACCAAAAATTGAATCCACTCCTTCTGCACCCGGCAGCCAGGTTCGCCAGTGCCAGCCGAGCAATTGCCCGAAGAGGGCAATGGCCAGAAACACCACGAAACCGAGCGCGAAGATGAACCGGAAACTCCGGGATTCACCTGGCAGCAGGGGACTGGGCATTACTGTTTGGATCGTTGACATGGTTTTACCTTCGTGCAGTGCAGATCATCTGAACATCAGAGCCAGGGACGCCACACCCACACCAGGATGTGCGCAACGACGGCGATAGCCGTGAAACCCACGAAACCCTGAATGTAATAGGTGTGAAATTCTTGGGCCTCGTCGTCAGTGAGACCCGAGATCGAGCCTTTTCTTTCAATCATGGCTAATTTCCTTCCTAACCGGCCTTGCGGCCGTGTGCGCACTGGGGGCCCGCGCAACATGGGCAGACACGGCAAGGCGCCGTGGCGTTGGGGTGGAGCCGAGCGTCATGCCGGCTCCTTCAATTTGGTGGTGCTTGAAGATTGACCTAATGACTTCAACACCCGTTCGACCGTGACCCTGGCTTCACCCGCCGTGCGCGCGTCGCGCTCGGTACTGTCGCGCAGCTGCTTGGCCGCCGAGATCTGCACCAGCACGGGCTGTTTCTGCACATGTTCCTGCAGCGCCGCCTGCGCTTCGTCGTCCCAGGGGCGGGCATCGTTTTCGGTGCGGTGGCCATGGGCTGCGGGCGTGGCCTCTACCTTGTCCAGCTCGGTGCCCAGCGGCAGGATGAAGAACAAAGCGTCGAACAGCGCATTGCAGAATTCCTGCACGATGTAGGTGGCGCCGGCGTAGCCCATGAAAGGCGTGCCTGTGTGGCGGCGGATGATCGCGCCAGGGAAAGACACGGGGATGTAGGCCGGCTTCGGCCCATGCCCGCCACCTTGGGCCGACTTCTCGGCCAGGTACATGCGTTCGTTGTAGCTGCCGAAAGTGACCAGCGGCGTGTTCTCGTGGATCATCTTGCGCACGTTCTCGCTGTCGGTCTTGGCACCGGCGATGCGCGAGACAGCGAAGTTGCAAGGCAGACCCAGCTCGTCTTCAAGGAAGTGGCGGATGCCGCGGGCATAGGTTTCTCCAGCGACGACGCCGAAGTTGGCGGTGCCGAAGAAGTCTTGCGTGACGCTGCGCCACAGGTCCCAGATCGGTTTGATCGTGGTGTGCTTTTCGCGTTCGATGAAGGGTTCAGGGTCCAGGTGCAGCAGTTCGCCCAGCTGACGCAAGAACGCTGTGGTGCTATGCAGGCCGATGGGGGCCTGCAGGTATGGGCGCTCCAGTGCCTCGCACAGCATCCTGCCGAACTCGCGGTACATGCAGATATTCACGTCGGCTTCGACCAGGCGCGAGACGTCGGCCAGATGGCTGCCTAGCGGGAACACCATGTTCACTTCGGCACCGATACCTTGCACCAGGCGGCGAATCTCGGCCAGGTCGCTGGGGCCGTTGAAGACGCCGTAGCTGGGCCCGAGGATGTTGACGCGTGGCTTCTCACCTTCGGGGCGCTCAGCGAAAGGCGTGCGCTGCGGCACCTTCTTCAGGCCGTAGCTCGTCCACAGCCAGTACATCGCGCGGTTGGCGCATTGCCACTGGTCTTCGTCAATGGTGCGCGGCAGGAAGCGGGCGATGGTGGTGCCTTCAGGCGTGACACCGCCGCCGATCATTTCCGAGATCGAGCCTGTCACCACCACGCTGGGCAGGTCGGGGTCGAGCGCGGCATGGGCGCGTTTCATCGAGCCTTCTGTGCCCTCGCGGCCCAGTTGCTCTTCACCCAAGCCGGTGACAACGATGGGCAATTCGTGCGGGGGCAGCGCGTCGGTGTAGTGCAACACGCTGGTCACCGGCAGGTTTTCACAGCCTACGGGGCCGTCGATGATGACTTGCAGGCCCTTGATCGCCGTAAACACATACACGGCACCCCAGTAACCGCCGGCGCGGTCGTGGTCGATGACGTAGGTGGGTTGCGCTTGGAACTCGGCCATCAGATCATCTCCTCGGCCTTGCGCTTCTTCATCATCTTGATGACCTGGCGCTTGGTTTCGGCTCTGAATTCAGGGCGCTCCACAGGCTTGCTTTCCCAGACGCCAGCGCGGTCACCGCTGCCGACGTCGCCGAAGAATTCGCGCATCTTGTTGAAGCGCTCGCGGTTGCCGATCGCGGCATTCACCACCTGGGCCAGCGAACCGGCACCCATCGGTCCCATCAGCGGGCGCGCGGAAATAAGGTTGGTGAAGTACAGCGAAGGAATCGCGGCTTCCTTGGCCGCCTGCACCACGGGCGTGGTGCCGATGGCCAGGTCGGGCTTGAATTCGCGGACGGCTTCGATGTCTTGTTCCAGGCTGGCGCGGTACTGCACCTTCACGCCGCGCGCTTCCAGCCAGGCCAGATCGGGCGCGCTCCAGGGCGTCTTCGGGCAGGCGCTGCCCACGTACGGCACGTCGGCACCGCTCTCGATGAGCAGGCGCGCCACCAGCAGTTCGCTGCCCTCGTAACCGCTGACGGTGACGCGGCCCTTGATGGGTGTGCGCGCCAGGGCGGCCTTGATGGCGGGCAGCCACTTGTTCTTCGACGCGTCGATCAAGGCCTGCGGAATATTGCAGGCTTCGCCGATGGCTTGCAGCCAGGCTTCCGTGCCGTCGTAGCCCACAGGTGCCGAAGCGACGATCTTGCGGCCGGCGGCGACGAATTCGCGCACGCTGGCAGTGTAGAAC
>JBBQXN010000026.1:0-44751 GCA_038209585.1 Burkholderiales bacterium | reverse complement strand
CGCTGAACAGTGGCGAGCCCAAGACCACGCAGTTATGGGTGCTGCACATGCTGGGCAACCACGGCCCGGCCTACCACCGCCGCGCGCCACCGGCATTCGCGCGCTTCCAGCCGGCCTGCACCAGCGACGACCTGCGCCAGTGCAGCACCGTGCAGATCGTCAACGCCTACGACAACGCGCTGCTCTACACCGACCATGTGCTGGCCAGCACCATTGCCACGCTCAAGGCGCATGCCGCAGACGTCGATTCAGCCTTGATTTACGTTTCAGACCACGGCGAATCCTTGGGCGAACACGGCCTGTTCCTGCACGGCATTCCCTACGCCATCGCGCCAGACGTGCAGACCCAGGTGCCCATGATCGCCTGGCAAAGCCCGGGCATGGCCCGTGCCGTGGGCGTGCCCGAAGGCTGCCTGCAGACCACCTGGCAGCAACAGGCCGACCAGCCGCTGGCGCACGACCACCTGTTCCACACCGTGCTGGGCCTGCTGGACCTGAAAACGGCACTGTATGAAGCGCCTTTCGATCTGAGCGCCAGTTGTCGCGCCAGCGCGGTGGCCATGCGATGAACCCGCGCAGGCACCCGGCTTCGGCATGGGCACTCACCTGGCTGGGCCTGCTGGCCTTGATCGCCTGGGAAGCCAGCGGTGCCGACCGCACGGTGACCCACCTGCTGGCTGATGCCAACGGCTTCGCACTGCGCGACAACTGGTGGCTGGCCGAAGTGCTGCACAGCGGCGGGCGCTGGCTGGCCTGGGGCCTGCTGGCGCTGATGGCGGCCGACGCGTTGAAGCCGTTCGACGGCGGCCCGGCTGCCGGCCGGCCCAGCCCCGCGCGCCGTGAACGCTGGCAATGGCTGGCTGTGGTGCTGGCTGCGGCCGTCGCCGTGCCCGGCCTGAAGCGTTTCAGCAGCACCAGCTGCCCCTGGGATCTGGCTGAATACGGCGGCGCAGATGCCGCAGTTCACTACGTGCCGCACTGGCTGCTGGGCGTGGTGGACGGCGGCTCTGGCCATTGCTTCCCCTCGGGCCATGCCGCCGGGGTGCTGGCTTTCACGGCGGTGTATTTTCTGTGGCTGCCTTACCGGCCCCGGATTGCGCGGCGCCTGCTGGCAGCGGTGTGGATGTTGGGCGCCGTCTACGGCACGGTGCAGGTGCTGCGCGGCGCGCACTTCGTCAGCCATGTGCTGTGGGCGGCCTGGCTGTGCTGGGTCATCGGGCTGAGTTCGTGCATGGCCCTGTCAGCCAGCGCGCTGTTCTTCAAGCGTCGAACAAGTCCTCAGCAGCCGGCCGCACCGGCGGCGTGAGCCCCAGGTGCTTCCACGCCGCAGCGGTGGCCACGCGGCCGCGCGGTGTGCGCTGCAAGTAGCCCTGCTGGATGAGGTAGGGCTCGATCACGTCTTCGATCGTGCCGCTTTCTTCGCCGATGGCTGCGGCCACGTTGTCCAGACCCACCGGGCCGCCGTCGAAACGGTGGATCACGGCTTCCAGCAGCTTGCGGTCCATCAGGTCCAGGCCATGCGGGTCCACGTCCAGCATCTTCAGGGCCAGGTCGGCCACCGCCACGTCGATGGTGCCGTTGCCCTTCACCTGCGCATAGTCGCGCACGCGGCGCAGCAGCCGGTTGGCGATGCGCGGCGTGCCGCGGCTGCGGCGCGCGATCTCCAGCGCACCGGCCGCATCGGTGGGCACCTTCAGCAGCCCGGCCGAACGTGTGACGATGCGCGTCAGTTCCTCAGCCGAATAGAACTCCAGCCGCGCCACGATGCCGAAGCGGTCGCGCAGCGGGTTGGTGAGCATGCCGGCGCGGGTGGTGGCACCTACCAGGGTAAAGGGCTGCAAATCGAGCTTGATGCTGCGCGCGGCCGGGCCCTCGCCGATCATGATGTCGATCTGGTAGTCCTCCAGCGCCGGGTACAGGATTTCTTCGACCACGGGCGACAGGCGGTGAATCTCGTCGATGAAGAGCACATCGTTCTTCTCCAGATTCGTCAGGATCGCTGCCAGATCCTTGGGCTTTTCCAGCACCGGCCCGCTGGTGGAACGCAGGTTCACGCCCAGTTCGTTGGCAATGATGTGGGAAAGCGTGGTCTTGCCCAGGCCCGGCGGGCCGAACAGCAGCACATGGTCCAGCGCTTCAGACCGGCCCCGCGCGGCGTGGATGAAGATTTCCAGCTGTTCACGCGCCTTGGCCTGGCCCACGTAATCGGCCAGGCCCTTGGGGCGCAAAGCGCGTTCAATGGCTTCTTCGTTGGGAGAAGCGGCGGCCGCGCTGAGAACCCGGGGGGCACCGGCAGCGGGTGCCTGGCTGGCGAAGTCGTCGGTCTGGATGGCCATACAGTTGATTATCACCAGGCCGCCGGGGTGGCCGAGATGACGGAGCACGGCCGAACACGGCCGAACCTGGTGCGATGCCCCATTAGACTGAAGGACATGAACATGCTGCACACCCTCTTGGCGACTTTGGCGCTGACCCTGAGCTTGACGGTCACGAGCAGCCAAGCCCAAACCGCCCTCAAAGTCGAAAGCCCCTGGGCCCGGCCCACCGTGCAGGGCCAGGCTGCCGGTGGCGGCTATGTGCGCATCGTCGGCGGTGCGGCTGACGACAAGCTCCTGTCAGCCAGCAGCGCAGTCGCCGGCCGCGTGGAATTGCACACCATGTCGATGGAAGGCGACGTGATGCGCATGCGCCAGGTCGATGACATCGCCGTGCCGGCCGGCCAGACGGTGGACCTGAAGCCCGGCGGCCTGCACATGATGTTCATGGACCTGAAGGCGCCGCTGAAAACCGGCAGCAACTTCCCGCTGACGTTGCGTTTTCAGAAAGCGGGTGAGTTGAAGGTGGACGTGAAGGTCCAGCCTGCAGCGCCCGGCGGGACAGCAGGCAACCGAAGCATGGCCGGTCAAGAACATAAACACTGAATCCCTGAATCCCTGAAGCCCTGAATCCCTGAATTTCATCACCATGCCCAGCCTCGCCCCGTTTCACCTGGCCTTCCCTGTCGACGACCTGCCACGTGCGCGCCAGTTCTACGGCCACACCCTGGGCTGCGCAGAAGGCCGCAGCAGCGCTGAATGGATCGACTTCGATTTCTTCGGCCACCAGATCGTCGCCCACCTGGCGCCGCCACGGCCTGCGCAAGCGGGTGCCGGCGACCACCACAACGCGGTAGACGGCCACGACGTGCCGGTGCCGCACTTCGGCATCGTGCTGGCCTGGAGCGACTTCCAGGCGCTGGCGGAGCGGCTGCGCGCGCAGGACTTCAAGTTCGTCATCGAACCCTGTGTGCGATTCGCCGGCCAGGTGGGCGAACAAGCCACGATGTTCTTCCGCGACCCCGCAGGTAACGCGCTGGAGTTCAAGGCTTTCCGCGACATCTCCCAGCTGTTCGCGAAGTGACGGCGCTGTGACCGCGCCAGCGCGCGTGCCGGCCGACTGGCCGTGCCGACAATACAGCCGCAGCCTGCGCGTGGGCGCGTTGGACTGGCATGTGCAAGTGGCCGGCCATCTGGAATCGGCCCGCCCCACCGTGCTGCTGCTGCACGGTACAGGCGGATCGGCGCATTCCTGGGCCGACATGCTGCCGGCACTGGCCGCGCAGGCCACCGTCGTCATGCCCGACCTGCCCGGTCACGGCTTCACCACTGGCGCCGAGATCGCCGACCTGCGGCTGCCGCGCATGGCTGAGCACCTGCACGCCCTGCTGGCAGCGCTGAACCTGCCCGCGCCAGCGCTGGTGGCCGGGCATTCCGCCGGCGCGGCGCTGGCTCTGCAAATGGCACTGGACGGGCCCCAGCCTGCGCCGCGCGTGCTGGGCTTCGCACCTTCGCTGGTGGCGCCGCCGCAGGCCTACACGCGTTACCTGGCGCCGCTGATCAACCCGGTGGCCACGGCCAACCCCGTGGCGCGGCTGATGGCGCGCGTGGCCGGCTCCACTGGCTTGATCAAGGGTCTGCTTTCCAGCACCGGCTCGGCCCTGAGCCCGGCGCAGCTGGCGCCTTATCAGCGCTTGTTCACCGACCCCCAGCATGTGCGCGGCGCTCTGGGCTTCATGGCGGCGGCCGACCTGCAAGCGCTGAACACGCGCGGTGCCGGCCTGCCTGGCCCCATGGCGTTTGTGCTGGGTACGGGCGATCGCTGGATTCCTGAGCGTTTGCTGCGCCCGGTGCTGCAGCGGCACTGGCCGCAGGCTCAGGTACACGCCTGGCCGGGCGGCCATCTGGCGCATGAAGAAGACCCGGCGCGTGCTGCCGCGCAGTTGCTGGCTTTGTTGATCGAGAAGCCTTGACCGAACTGGTCTTCATCCGCCATGGCGAGACCGACTGGAACCGCCAGCATCGTTTCCAGGGCCAGATCGACGTGCCGCTGAACGCCACCGGGCTGGCTCAAGCCCAGCGCCTGGCGGCCCGGCTGGGCGCAGAACCCCCGGCTTTGCTGGTCAGCAGCGACTTGCAGCGCGCACAGCAGACCGCTGCGCCGCTGGCCACCGCCTGGGCACGCGCGCCGCTGCTGGCACCGGGGCTGCGGGAGCAGAGCTTCGGCTTGCTGGAAGGGCTGAACATTCCGCAGATTCAGCAGCAACACCCAGAACTGTGGCGTGACTGGCTGATTCAGCAGTCCGACTACGCCTTGCCCGGCGGCGAAAGCACGCGCCAGTTCCACAGCCGTGTTTGGCAAGCGGTGCAGGCCCTGGTGGCCCAGCACGGCGGCCAGCGACTGGTGGTGGTCACGCATGGCGGCGTGCTGGACATGCTGTGGCGCAGCGCGCGCGGCGAGCCTCTGGACGGCCTGCGCCAATGCCTGATTCCCAATACAGGCATCAACCGGATGCGCTGGGCCGGCGGGCAGTTGCACGTCGACGCCTGGGGCGACGATTCACATCTGGAGGCTTGAATTCAGGTTGCCAAAGTCAGGCGGCCGAAGTCAGGCTGACTGTTTCTGGCGCATGAACTGCGGCTGCAGCAGCGCGCGTGTGGCCAGTGAAGCCAGCAGCGCGGGCAGGTCCAGGCGCTCGCGCAGCACCACGCTGAGTTTGCGTGTGCAGTGCGCAGGCACGTCAGTGAAGTCGAACCAG
The DNA here is from genome assembly GCA_038209585.1 of Burkholderiales bacterium. Taxonomy (GTDB): domain Bacteria; phylum Pseudomonadota; class Gammaproteobacteria; order Burkholderiales; family Burkholderiaceae_C; genus Rubrivivax. Next base: position 39,677 of record JBBQXN010000026.1, on the reverse strand, counting down.
CCGTAGCCGTCCATTTCAGGCAGGCGTGTGCCGCTGGCCCTGTCGTTGAAGCGGCTGTCGCACCACAGCAGCGCCGGGTCGAAGCGCGGCACGCGCGCGGCGAAGAGATACAGGTCTTTGCGTGCCCGATAAGCCAGCAAGCCCAGGTCGATCAAGGCCGTGCTGTCCAGCACCAGGCCGGTTTCTTCGCGCGTTTCGCGCAGCGCAGTCTGCAACGGGCTCTCATCCACGGTGGGGCCGCCTTTGGGCAAGTCCCAGTGCGCCTGCCCCGTGACATGGCACAGCAGCAGTTCTGCGCGGTCGTTCAGGAGCACGACGCCGCAGCTCAGCCTCTTGCCAAATGGCAAAGGCGCGTGCAGGGACAGGGCAGAAGAAAGCATGGCGGTGCCAAGGGTGCCACGGCGGCGTGACGGCCATGCGTCGAAATGCGAGCGATTCCCGGACAGAACGCGCCTGAATCCACGCCACAGACTCCTTCGCTGTAAGGTTGCTCCAGCCCGGCCGACTGCCACCTGAGCTGTATCACCAAGCTGCATCACCCAGAGAACCACATGAGCAACTACTTCGACAGCGACGATCTGGCCCAGTTCGCCAACATCGGCCAGCATGGCCAGAAGCTGGCCGACGACTTCTTCAAGTACTACGGCGCCGTTACCGGCAGCGATGGCGCTTTGACCAAGCGCGAAAAAGCGCTGATCGCCCTGGCTGTGGCGCATTCCGAGAAGTGCGCCTACTGCATCGACGCCTACACCACGGCCTGTCTGGAAAGCGGCTCCAACCCGGAGCAGATGATGGAAGCCGTGCATGTGGCCGCGGTGATGAAGGCCGGCATCACCCTGGTGCATTCGGTGCAGATGCACAAGCACCTGGACAAGCTGGTTTCATGAGCGCAGTGCTGAAGATTCAATCGCTGGACAGCGGCGCAGCAGGTGCGCCATCTGCCTTGCCGCGCCACGATTTCGAAGCGCTGCTGACCCAGCGCGGGCTGGCGCTGACGCCGCAGAGCATCAGCACGCTGCAGGTCAACATCACGCGACTGTGCAACCAGGTCTGCCGGCATTGCCATGTCGATGCCTCGCCGACGCGCACCGAAGCGCTCAGCCGTGAAGGTGTGGAACGCTGCATCGCCTTGCTGGCGGCTTACCCTGAAATGCGCACGCTGGACATCACCGGCGGGGCGCCGGAACTGCACCCCGATTTCGCCTGGATGGTGAAACAGGCCCGCGCGCTGGGTCGCCAGGTGCTGGTGCGGCACAACCTCACCGTCAGCTTCGACCCGCATCCGCAAACGGGCGCCAGCATGGCCCACCTGCCTGACTTCTTTGCCGAACAGGGCTGCGAGCTGGTGTGTTCACTGCCCTACTACCAGGCGTATTTCACCGACGCACAACGCGGGCGCGGGGTGTTCGACAAGAGCATCGAAGGGCTGCAGCGGCTGAACGCGCTGGGTTACGGCCAGCCAGGCAGCAACCTGGTACTGAATCTCGTCTACAACCCCGCCGGGCCGTACCTGCCGGCGGCGCAGGAAACGCTGCAGGCCGACTATCAGCACGAACTGAAGGCGCGCTTCGGAATCGTGTTCAATCAACTGTTCACCATCACCAACATGCCCATTCACCGCTTCGCGCTGCACCTGCACAAGCAAGGGCAGTTCGAGGCCTACATGGACAAGCTGCTGGCGGCCTTCAATCCGCAAGCGGCTGAAGGCGTGATGTGCCGCAGCCTCATCAGCGTGGGCTATGACGGCCGTTTGTACGACTGCGACTTCAACCAGCAGATTGAACTGGCGGCAGAGATGGCGGGCAACGATCGCCCCAGCATCTACAACTTCGACCTGGCTGCCCTGATGCAGCGCCGCATCCGCTTCGGCCCGCATTGCCTGGGCTGCACGGCGGGGGCGGGGTCGTCTTGTGGTGGGGCGACGGCCTAGGTTGACGGCCTTTGGCGACGACCGAGTGTGCCTGCCGAGTGTGCCGGCCGAATGCGTCGGCCGAATGCGCCGGCCTCAGTCGCCTGCTTACCAGGAGATGACGATGAAAGCCACAAAACCCATCACAAACGCCAAGATCTCGATCGGCGGTGTCTTCGGCGGGCCGACTTCTCTGAACCTTTCGTAAATCTGTTTCGGCGTCGAACTCAGCAACCCGCTCTTCCAATCCCGGTAAATGAACAAAGCAGTCTCGGTGAGGAAAAGCACGCCAACGACGGCTTGCAGCATGCCGCTTCTGTGTTGCGGGAAGAAGATGGCGTAGGCACTGAACGCAATCAGCGCCAGATGCAACGCCAACCTCGCGCGGGCTGCAAACAACGGAAAAACCGACGAAGTTCGTTCTAAAACGGAATGTCGTCATCCATGTCATCGAAACCCGAAGCCGGCTTCGACGCTGCCGGTGCAGGCTTGGCCGCCGGGGCGCTGCGGGCAGGCGGGGCGCTGCGCGGGGCGGGCGTGTAGTTGCCGCCACCGTCGTCGCCACCACCCCCGCCGCCACCTTCACGGCCACCCAGCAACTGCATTTCTGTGGCGATGACCTCGGTGGTGAATTTCTCCACGCCGTCCTTGTCGGTCCACTTGCGTGTCTTCAGGCGCCCTTCGATGTAGACAGGGCGGCCTTTCTTCAAATATTCACCGGCAATTTCGGCCAGGCGGTCGAACAGGGCCACGCGGTGCCATTCGGTTTCTTCCTGGCGCTCGCCGCTGGTTTTGTCTTTCCACTGCCGGCTGGTGGCAATGGCCAGGTTGCACATGGCCGCGCCGCTGGGCATGTAGCGCACTTCGGGGTCTTTGCCGAGGTTGCCGACGATGATGACTTTGTTGACTGAGGCCATGGCTTGCTCCGCGGGCGGTGGGTGGACAGGGGTGTGCTGATTATCGCGCCGCACCTGCGCCGCGCCAGCCCCCCGCGCGTGTTCCCGCTCCAGAGGTGACCCCGATGGAGGTGCGCCGGCCGCCGCAGGCCCTGCCTTAGCATTGGCACCCTATGGCTGCCGTTCTTTCTTCTTCCCACCCCCAAGCCGGCACGGGCATCCCTGCGGTGCAGCCATCTGCGGTACAGCAAGTCCTGGAAGAAATCTTCGGTTACGACAGCTTCCGTGGCGCGCAGCACGAAATCGTCGATCACGTCAGTGCCGGCGGCGACGCCCTGGTGCTGATGCCCACCGGCGGCGGCAAGAGCTTGTGCTATCAGGTACCGGCCATCGCGCGCCACCGTGCCGGGCAGGGCGTGGCCATCGTCGTTTCTCCGCTGATTGCGCTGATGCACGACCAGGTCGGCGCCCTGCATGAACTGGGTGTGCCGGCGGCCTTCCTGAACAGCACGCTGGACGCTGATGAAACCCGCCAGGTCGAGCGCGACCTGATGTCGGGCAAGCTGAATCTGCTGTACGCCGCGCCGGAACGCATCCTCACGCCGCGCTTCGTGGGCATGCTGGAATCGCTGCAGGAACGCGGCTTGCTCAGCCTGTTCGCCATCGACGAAGCGCACTGCGTCAGCCAGTGGGGGCACGACTTCCGCGAGGAATACCTCGGCCTGTCGATGCTGCACGAGCGCTTCCCCGGCGTGCCGCGCGTGGCGCTCACGGCCACGGCTGACGACCACACGCGGGCCGACATCATTCAGCGGCTGCAGCTGGAAAACGCGCGCCTGTTCATTGCCAGCTTCGACCGGCCGAACATCCGCTACACCATCGTCGAGAAGAACGAGCCGCGCAAACAACTGCTGCAGTTCATCCGCGACGAGCACGAGGGCAACGCGGGTGTCGTGTACTGCCAAAGCCGCAAGAAGGTCGAAGAAACCGCCGTCTGGCTGGCGGCGGAAGGCATCAACGCCCTGCCTTACCACGCCGGTCTGGACGCCGGTGTGCGCCGCCGCCATCAAGACCGCTTTCTGCGCGAAGAAGGCATCGTGGTGGTGGCCACCATCGCTTTCGGCATGGGCATCGACAAGCCCGACGTGCGCTTCGTCGCCCACCTGGACCTGCCCAAGAACATCGAGAGCTACTACCAGGAAACCGGCCGAGGCGGCCGCGACGGCCTGCCCGCCGATGCCTGGATGAGCTATGGCCTGGCCGATGTGGTGAATCAGCGGCGCATGATCGACGAGAGCGAAGCTGGCGAAGATTTCAAACGCCTGCAGCGCGGCAAGCTGGACGCCCTGCTGGCCCTGGCCGAAGCGCACGACTGCCGCCGCGTGCGGCTGCTGGGCTACTTTGGCGAAGCCAGCGAAGACTGCGGTAACTGTGACAACTGCCTGCAGGCGCCGCAAACCTGGGACGCCACCGAAGCCGCGCGCAAGGCGCTGAGCTGCATCTACCGCTTTCGCCAACACGCCCAGGGCCCGCCCAGTTTCGGCGCCGGGCATCTGCTGGACGTGCTGCGCGGCAAGACCACCGACAAGGTGACGCAGTTCGGCCACGAACAGTTGTCCACCTTCGGCATCGGCGCCGATGTCTCAGAAGCGCAATGGCGCTCGGTGCTGCGCCAGCTCATCGCGCTGGGCCATTTGCGCACCGAAGGCGAATACAACACCCTGGCGCTGACCGAAAGCGCGCGCGAGGTGCTGCGCGGCGGCGTGCAGGTGCGCTTGCGCGTGGCCACCGAGGCGCCGCGCGGGACTGGAAGGGCGCGTGGCCAACGCGGGGCGGCAACCAGCACAGGCACACCCAAGCCGCCACCGCTGCCGCTGAACGATTCCGCCACCGAACGCTTCAACGATCTGAAAGCCTGGCGTGCTGAAGTGGCCGCTGAACACAATCTGCCGGCCTACATCGTCTTTCACGACGCCACCTTGGCCGAGATGGCACGCGCGCAGCCAGAAAACCTGGAAGCGCTGGCCGGCATCAGCGGCGTAGGGGCGAAGAAACTGGAAGCGTATGGGGCGGAAATCCTGCGCTTGCTGGCGCGCAGCCCCGACGCTTGATCTCGGCGCTGTCTGCCACCGGATCCCCCCAACGCTTCATGGAACTGATGGGCGGCAGCGCGCGCGTCCAAAGCCTGCCCGAACAGGGCACGACATTCGCTTTGCAGTTGCAGGCACCTCCCCAGCAAGGCACGCAGGCAAACTGTCGCATTCGCGGCGGAGCCCGGGACTATCATGTCCGGTTGCACTGACCGAGCCTGACCTTGCCTTTGCCACCCCCCCAATTCGAGCCGATCCCGACCCATTCGGCTTCATTGACCGCGTCCGCGACATCATCCGCGACCGCATCCGCGACCGCATCCTCGCCCGCCACCAGCAGGGCTGGAGGCCCAGTCCCGCAGCGCGTCATCCCCGAAAGCATGCTGCGCGTGCGGGGCGCACGCACGCACAACCTGAAGAACATCGACCTCGACATCCCCAAGCACGCGCTGGTGGTGATCACGGGTCTGTCGGGCAGCGGCAAGAGCAGCCTGGCCTTCGACACGCTGTACGCAGAAGGCCAGCGCCGCTATGTCGAAAGCCTGTCTGCCTACGCGCGGCAGTTTCTGCAGTTGATGGACAAGCCCGATGTCGATGTCATCGAGGGCCTGAGCCCGGCCATCAGCATCGAACAGAAGGCCACCAGCCACAACCCGCGCAGCACCGTGGGCACGATCACCGAGATTCACGACTACCTGCGTTTGCTGTTTGCCCGCGCCGGCACGCCGTATTGCCCCGACCATGGCGTCCCGCTGCAGGCGCAAAACGTCAGCCAGATGGTCGACGCGGTGCTGGCCCTGCCAGAAGACACGCGCCTGATGATCCTGGCCCCCGTGGTGCGCGATCGAAAAGGCGAATTCGCCGACCTGCTGCAAGACATGCAGGCGCGGGGTTATGTGCGCTTCAGGATTGGCGCGGGCGGCCAGCCGCCGCAGGTGCTGGATGCCGACACCCTGCCCGTGCTGAAGAAGAACGAGAAGCACGACATCGATGTCGTCATCGACCGGCTGAAGACGCGCGAAGAGTTCAGGCAGCGCCTGGCAGAGAGCTTCGAGGCGTCGTTGCGCATCGCCGACGGCCGCGCCATTGCGCTGGAAACAGATTCCGGCAAAGAACACCTGTTCAGCAGCAAATTCGGCTGCCCCGTGTGCAGCTATTCGCTGAGCGAACTGGAGCCGCGCCTGTTCAGCTTCAACAGCCCCGTGGGCGCCTGCCCGGCCTGCGACGGCCTGGGCCAGGTGACCGTGTTCGACCCCGACCGCGTGGTCGCCTTCCCCAGCATCAGCCTGGCCAGCGGCGCCATCAAGGGCTGGGACAGGCGCAACAGCTACACGCATTCGATGCTCGAATCGGTGGCTGGTCATTACCGCTTCGACACGGAAACGCCGTGGGAACAGTTGCCCCAGAACATCCAGCACATGCTGCTGCATGGCTCGGGCACGGAAGAAATCGAATTCATCTACCAGGCTGAGAGTGCAGCCAAGGAAGGCAGCAAGACCAAGCCGCGCAGCGTCAAGCGACGTCATCCTTTCGAAGGCATTCTGCCGAGCCTGGATCGGCGGATGCGCGAGACCGATTCACCCGCAGTGCGCGAAGACCTGGCCCGCTACCAGGCCGTGAAGCCCTGCGCCAGTTGCGGCGGAGCGCGCTTGCGCCGCGAAGCGCGGCATGTGTTCCTGCAGCATGCCGACGGCGAAAAAGGCCAGCCCATCTATGCCGTTGAACACGCCACGCTGGCCGATTGCCTGGCTTACTTCACCGGCCTGCAGCTGCAGGGCGCCAAAGCCGAGATTGCCGACAAGATCGTGCGCGAGATCGCCAGCCGCCTGCGTTTCTTGAACGATGTGGGCCTGACTTACCTGAGCCTGGACCGCGGCGCCGACACCCTCAGCGGTGGTGAAGCGCAGCGCATTCGACTGGCCAGCCAGATCGGCAGTGGCTTGTCAGGCGTGATGTATGTGCTGGACGAGCCCAGCATCGGCCTGCACCAGCGCGACAACGAACGCCTGATCGGCACGCTGCAGCACCTGCGCGACCTGGGCAACAGCGTGCTGGTGGTGGAGCACGACGAAGACATGATCCGCTGCGCCGACCACGTCATCGACATGGGCCCGGGCGCTGGCGTGCACGGCGGCCGCGTGATGGCGCAAGGCACGCCGCAAGAGGTGGCAGACAACCCCGATTCACTGACCGGCCGCTACCTGGCACACACGCTGCGCATCGAAGTGCCGGGCCGGCGCCGCGCGGCGAATGCTTTCGGCGGCAGCACGCAAAGGCTGTCCATCGTGGGCGCCACGGGCAACAACCTGAAGAACGTCAGCGTCGATATTCCGGTGGGCCTGCTCACCTGCATCACCGGCGTTTCCGGGTCAGGCAAAAGCACGCTCATCAACGACACGCTGTACACCGCCGTGGCGCGCAAGCTCTACAACAGCCACGCCGAGCCGGCCGAGCATTTGCGCATCGAAGGCCTGGAGGCTTTCGACAAGGTCATCAACGTCGACCAGAGCCCCATTGGCCGCACGCCGCGCAGTAACCCGGCCACCTACACCGGCCTGTTCACGCCCATTCGCGAACTCTTCGCCGAAGTGCCGATGGCGCGCGAGCGCGGCTATGGCGCGGGGCGCTTCAGCTTCAACGTCAGCTCCAGTGCCGGCGGTGGCCGCTGCGAAGCCTGCCAGGGAGACGGCGTGATCAAGGTGGAGATGCACTTTCTGCCCGACATGTATGTGCCCTGCGATGTGTGCGGCGGCAAGCGCTACAACCGCGAAACTTTGGAAGTTCTCTACAAAGGCAAGAACATCACGCAAGTGCTGGAACTGACGGTCGAAGACGCCTATGCGTTTTTCAGCGCTGTGCCCAACCTGGCGCGCAAGCTGCACACGCTGCTGGACGTGGGCCTGGGCTACATCCGCCTGGGGCAAAGCGCCACCACGCTTTCCGGCGGCGAAGCGCAGCGCGTGAAACTGGCGCTGGAACTGAGCAAGCGCGACACCGGGCGCACCCTGTACATCCTGGACGAACCCACCACCGGCCTGCACTTCCATGACATCCAGATGCTGCTGACCGTGCTGCACCAGCTGCGAGACGCGGGCAACACCATCGTCGTCATCGAGCACAACCTGGACGTCATCAAGACTTCAGACTGGGTCATCGACATGGGCCCCGAAGGTGGCAGCGGCGGCGGGCAAGTGCTGGTGTCGGGCACACCAGAGGATGTCGCGGCTTTCGAAGGCAGCCACACCGGGCGGTTTTTGAAGCCGATGTTTGCGTTGGACGTGGCGCTTGGAAAGGTGGCTTGACCGTTTCTGGGCGCTAGAAATTGTCGAACTGCCCGAACCGCCCGAACTGCTCGAACCGTTCGAGCCGCTCGAACCGGCCTGCTGGCTCCTCTGGCTTGGACGATGCCGCGGTAGCGCGCTTCGCTCTCCGCCGGTGCGGCTTCGAAGCGGCTGCGCACGCTTGAGGCGCGCAGCGAAAGCTCGCGCCGAATCACCAGCGCCTGCCCTGCCAGGTTGATACGTGCCAGACTGCCGAACAGCGGCTCGGCCGGGCTGTCCGGCACCAACAGATCGCGCAGGTCTGCCAAACGGGCTTGTTCGGCGGCTTCAGATGACGGGAAACTGGGCGGGTCGCTCTGGGAACTCATGCCATCTAAAGTATCGGCAGCCTAGACTGGCCTCCCGCTCTTCGGAAACCTACCTATGATCTTGGAACTTGCCGACATTCGCATCCAACCCGGCCAGCAAGCAGCGTTTGAAGAAGCCATTCAGCGCGGCATCGACACGGTGGTCAGCCGCGCGCAGGGCTTCCACAGCGCCCAGGTTCACCGTGGCATTGAAAGCACTGAGCGCTATGTGCTGCAGATCGTCTGGGCGACCCTGGAAGATCACACCTTGGCTTTTCGCGGTGGCCCGCTGTTTGCTGAATGGCGCGCCATCGTCGGCCCGTTCTTTGCTGCACCGCCGATGGTGGAGCATTTCGAGCTGGCGAGCCGGCCTTGACGCGCCAGGCCGTGCTGGCCGCTGCAGCGGCCCATCTCGACAGCGGCGCTTTCGCCGAGACCCTGGCGCGGCGTGTGGCCCTGCGCACCGAAAGCCAGGACCCTGCCGCCGGGCCTGCGCTGCAAAACTATCTGAGCGACGAGTTGGCGCCCAGCCTGGCGGCGCTGGGCTTTGCTTGCCGCAGCTGCCCCAACCCAGTCACCGGTGGTGGCCCGCTGTTGATCGCCAAGCGCTTTGAAGCCAGCCATCAACCGACTGTGCTGATGTACGGCCACGGCGATGTGGTGCGCGGGCAGGACAAGTCTTGGACACGCGGCCAGGGGCCGTGGCAACTGACGTCTGACGGCCCGCGCCTCTACGGCCGCGGCACGGCCGACAACAAGGGCCAGCACAGCATCAACATCGCCGCGCTGCAAACGGTGCTGGCAGCCCGCGAGGATGAAGGTCAGCCGCTGGGATTCAACGTGATCTGGCTGTTCGAGATGTCCGAAGAGACGGGCTCACCGGGTCTGGCCGAGTTCTGCGCCGCGCACCGCGAAGAGCTGGCCGCCGATGTGCTGATCGCCAGCGACGGCCCGCGGTTTCGCAGCGACCGCGCCACCGTGTTTCTGGGCTCGCGCGGGGTGGCCAATTTCACCCTCAGCCTGAAGCTCCGCGAAGGCGCCCATCACAGCGGCAACTGGGGCGGCCTGCTGCGCAATCCGGGCGTGGTGCTGGCGCACGCCATTGCCAGCCTGGTAGACAGCCGTGGTGCCATCTGCGTACCCGGTTTGCGCCCGCCGCCGGTGCCTGACAACGTGCGCGCTGCGCTGGCGGGCCTGCAGTTCGGCGGTGACGAAGGCGACCCTGCAGTCGATGCCGATTGGGGCGAGCCCGGCCTCACGCCGGCGGAACGTGTGATTGCCTGGAACACGCTGGAAGTACTGGCGATGTGCACCGGCAACCCCGATTTCCCCGTCAACGCCATTCCGCCCACTGCCGTGGCCCACATGCACATGCGCTTCGTGCCCGGCACCGACGTGGCCCGCCTGGCTGAGCATGTGCAGGCGCACCTGGCGGCACAGGGTTTGGCTGATGTGCAGGTTGATGCCGCCGAGCAGATGGCCGCCACGCGGCTGGACCCCGGCCACCCGTGGGTGCGCTGGTGTCTGGATTCGGTCCAGCGCAGCACGGGCCAGCCCCCGGTGCTGCTGCCCAACCTGGGTGGCAGCCTGCCCAACGAAGTGTTCGCCGACATCCTGGGTCTGCCCACGGTGTGGGTGCCGCACAGCTATGCCGGCTGCAAACAGCATGCGCCCGACGAACACCTGCTGGCCCCTGTAGTGCGCGAAGCGCTGCAGATCATGGCCGGCCTTTTCTGGGACCTGGGCGACCGCGATGCGGTTGCCCCGCCCAGCACAAGGAAGCCCTGATGCTGCGCACACTCAAAGACCTGTTCGACCAATTGCTGCCGCCGCCAGACAGCGCCGGCCGCGCCGCGCCGCCCAGCCTGGAACTGGCCACCGCCGTGCTGCTGGTGGAAGTGATGCGCGCCGACGCCACGCTGGGCGCGGCCGAGCGCGCTTCGGTGCTGGCCGCGCTGAAGGGCAAGTTCTCGCTGGGTGACGACGCCGTGGCGCGTTTGTTTGAACTGGCAGAGACCACGGCGCGGCAGGCCTCAGACCTGTTCTCCTTCACCACCACCCTGAACGAGACGCTCAGCTTCGAGGACAAGGTGCGCATGGTCGAAGCGATGTGGGCAGTGGCCTATGCCGACGGCGAACTGGCCGCGCACGAGCAGCATGTGCTGTGGCGCCTGGCCGACCTGCTGCACGTGCCGCATGCTGCCTACATCAACGCCAAGATTCGGGCCAAGGCAGCGGCTGGGTTGTGATCTGCCATGTGACGTGACGGGACCAAGTTAGGCAACCGGCAGCAACAGCCGTACCACCGTGCCCTGCCCAGGCGTGCTGCGCACTTCCAGCATGCCGCCATGCAGTTCGACGATGCGCTTGACGATGGTCAAGCCCAGGCCCTTGCCTTCGCTGCTGGTGGCCGGTGCCACGCTGCTGCGCGCCTGGTAGAGCCTGTCGAACAGGTGCGGCAGTTCGGCCGTATCGATGCCGGCGCCGGTGTCCGCCACCTCCACTGCCACTTGCGCACCGGCGCGTTCAGCCGTGAGCTGAATGTGCCCGCCGGCAGGCGTGAATTTCAGCGCGTTGTCCAGCAGGTTGGCCACGGCGCGCTCTAACAGTTCCACGTCTACCGCTGCTGCGGGCACGGCTGTGCCGCGCTGCTCGAAGCGCAGTGCCACACCGGCCTGCGTTGCGCGCTGGGCGAAGCGCAGGCTGATGTCGTCCAGCACCTCGGACAGGTCCAGGTGCACGGGTTTGAGCTTGAATTCCGGCTCGTCCAGCAAGGCCAGATCACCCAGCGAACGCACCATGGCTGCGGCATTGCGCGTGTTGCGCAGCGCCATGCCGACCAGGCGGCTGTCTTCACTGCGGCCCTCGACGCCGGCCCAGCGCTGTTCCAGCGTTTCCAGGCAGGCTACGGTGGCCGTCAACGGGCTGCGCAGGTCGTGAGACAGGTTGGAAACACTCTCGCGCCGAAAGTGGTCCATGCGCTGCAGGCTGTCCCATTGCATGCGCAACGTGCCCAGCATGGCGCGAAAGCCCTGGCGCAAGCGGCTGAATTCGTCGTTGCCTTCGATACGGGGCAAGGCCGCATAGGCTGGTGAAGCAGCAGCTGCTGCCTTACTGAAACCGTTGCGCGAAGCCGCGGCCATGTCGTCGCTGAGCACGCGCAGTGGCCGCGTGACGGTGCCGATGATCCACACCGCCAGCAGCGAGCCCAGCACCACCAGGGCTGCAGCAGCGGCCAGCGCGGGCCCGGCCATGCTGCTGCGAAACAGCGCCTGGCGCGTGCCGGGCAACGCCGGCTTGCGGCACACCAGATAGAGATAGCCCGCCACCCCCTGCGAAGGGCGAATGAGCGAGCGTTGCAAGGCACGCGCCGCGACCACGGTTTCCGCGTCCATGCGCTCGGGGTCGTCGCCCATCACATACGGTGCGGTCGGGCTGGCTGGAAGGCCCTGCGCTGCCGCAGCAGCTTGCTGTACGGGGCCCAGAGCCACCTTGAAGCCCGGCTTCAGATCCATGGCGCCGGTGTGGGAGAGCACCGTGCCGTCTGCGGCCAGCAGATAGAGCTGGCTGTCCGGCTGGAACAGCAGCAGGCTGGACAAAAAGCGCATGAAGTTTTCGGGGTTGCGCTGATGCAGGTCGAGCAGGTCGTCGTATTGCGCCACCACGCGGGCGACGAATTCGTCAGCGCGCTGGTAGCTGCTTTCTTGCTCGAAGCGCTGGAAAGCCAGCGCCATGGTGACGATGACGCCGATGGCGGTGAGCACGCCCGTCAACAGCACCGTCAACGCCAGCCGCAGACGGACTGTCACGCCGGCCTGTCCCGCATCTTGTAGCCCGCGCCGCGCACCGTCAGGATGAACTGCGGCTGCATGGGGTCGCGTTCCAGCTTGGCGCGTACGCGGTTGATGTGCGTGGTGACGGTGTGCTCATAGCCTTCGTGCGTGTAGCCCCAGACAGCGTCCAGCAACTGCGCGCGCGAGAACACGCGCCCGGGGTGGCTGGCAAAGTGCAGCAGCAGCTCGAATTCCAGCGCCGTGAATTCCAGCGCGCGCCCGGCCACACGCACCTCGCGGCGGCTGGGCAGCACTTCGAGCTCGCCGTTGCTCACCACCTGCGCGGCCGTGGCTGGCGCGTGCGCAGCAGCGCGCAACAGTTCGGCGCGGCGCAACAAAGCTTTTACCCTGGCAAGCAGCTCAGCCATCGAAAAAGGCTTGGTCAGGTAGTCGTCGGCGCCCAGTTCCAGGCCCAGCACGCGGTCTAGTTCGGTGCTCTTGGCCGTGAGCATGAGGATGGGCGTAGCGCGCCCGCGCGCGCGCAGGGCCTTGCACACTTCCAGCCCGTCCTGGCCCGGCATCATCAGGTCCAGTACCAGCAGGTCGGATGCCTGCTCAAGCTGGCTGGCCAGCGCGGCGCTGCCGTCGGCCACAGCCTGCACCTGGTAGCCGGCCTGCCGCAGGTTCAGCACGATGAGCTCGCGGATGTCGGCCTGGTCTTCGGCAACGAGGATGTGGCTGGGTGGGCGCATGGGCATCTGCATGGGGTGCTGTCGCGGCGCGGCGGGCTGTCCTTACAAGGACGAGGTACCCGAATGAGCCGCAGATGTGATCTGCCTGTGATCTTTGGTGACCGGCGTGCGAGGCGCCGCCGCGACAGTGTAGTCACCGTATCGATCAACAAGGCGCCTCACCATGCTGCACACCGCCCTCCCTCACACCGGAACCCCTCACACCGGAACCCTGCCGCCCGCCATCGGCTGGAACGAGCTGGCACCGCACCGCAGCTACCTCGTCGGCTATGCCCGCCGCCGCCTGCAAGACCCGGCGCTGGGCGAAGACCTGGTGCACGACGTGTTCGAGGCCGTGGTCACCGGCCGCGCCAGCTTCGGTGCCCGCTCGGCGCTGCGCAGCTGGCTGGTGGGCATCCTGAAGCACAAGATCGTGGACCTGGTGCGCCAGCGCAGCGGCCACGACAGCCTGGACCTGAGTGCAGGCGACGACGAAGGTTTTGCCGATTTCCAGCATCCGGCACTGGAATGCCCGCAACCGCGCCCGGACGAAGTGGCAGAACAGCGCCAGCGGCTGGCCCTTGCCATGCGCCGCATTGCCGCCCTGCCAGCCAACCTGCGCCGCGCGGTCGAGCTGCGGCTGCTGCACGACCAGAGCAGCGCCGAGGTTTGCGAAGCACTCGAAATCAGCGAACAGAACCTGTTCGTGCGGCTGCACCGTGCGCGCAAGGTGCTGTTGAACTGACGCGCAACGCCCGGCTTGCAGGCCGGGGCGTGCGGGCTGATCATGTGGCCAATTCATGCAGCCGATTCATGCAGCCGATTCATGCAGACAGATCATTCGGCCAGACCATGCAGCGGCGAGCTGTTGGGTGTGGTGGGCCTGCACCGGCCGGTATGGACCACCCCCAAGTTCGAGGCGGGGTACTGGTGCCGCAGCACCCGGGCGGGCAACGGCTACACCCGAGAAGCCTTGAGCGCCTTGGTGGCCATGGCCTTCGACGACCTGGCAGCAGCACGCGTGGTGCTGTTCACGGATGCGCAGAACGCCGCATCACGCCGGCTGGCGCAAGCCTGCGGCTTCTTGCTGGAAGGTGTGTTGCGCCACGAAAGGCGCGATGCTGACGGCAGCCTGCGCGACGAATGTGTGTGCGCGCGCACGGCCGGTGGCGCCGACTTCAGGTCAATCAGACCGCACGACACCCTGCGTGTGGCCTGAAGAGTCGGTACCCGGCTTGCCGTGGTCACCGAGGATGTCTTCGACGTACCACATGCGTGTCATCGTCATCAAGGCCACGGTCAGCGGGGTGGCCAGAATCACGCCCAGTGCGCCTGCCAGCACCCCCAGCAGAACCTGCACGCTCAGCGTCAGCGCGGGCGGCAGGTCGAGCAACTTTTGCTGTAGCACGGGCGTCAACACATAGCTCTCGAAAGCCTGGACGGCGACGTAGAGAGCGATCACCCAGCCGAGTTTGTCGATGCCCACCACCATGGCGATGAGCGCAGCAGGCACCACAGCGATCACCGGGCCGATGTTGGGGATGAACGAAAGCAGGGCGGCGAGCAGCGCCAGAACCAGGGCGAGATCGATGCCGATAAAGCTGAGACCGACAGCAGTCAGCACGCCAATGACGACCATGGCCGTCAACTTGGCCAGCAGCCACGAGGCCAATGCCGAGCTGGTTTCTGCCAGCACCTGGCGGGCGCGGGCTCGCCTGTGCAATGGCAGCAGACGCAGCAGGCCGCCGATGTAGGCCTGCGGGGCGATGGCCAGGAACAAGCCGATGGCCAACACGATGACCAGATTGCCCAGGGCGCCGAACGTGGTCGAGAAAGCCCGCCCGGCCATGCCGAAGGCGCTGGAGGCGCTGAAGGCGTCGGAGGCCCCGGGAATGCCGGGCAAGGCGTCCTGCAGCCGCTCCTTTTGCGCCATCAGCGGGCCGGCCCAGTCAGAGCGGGCCAGCTGGTCTTTAAGCTGGCGCACGGCTTCGGGCAGGCGGTCTGCGAGCGCGGAAGCCTGCTTCGCGATATCCGGCGCCAACAGCCAGATGGCCGCTGCGGCCAGCAGCAACGGCGCCACGACGACGATTGCCAGCCCCCATCGCGGCGTCAGCGGTGTCTTCGCGCTCAGCCAGTTGGCGCTGGTTCTGAGAAGCACCGCCAGAAGGATGCCGGCGAAAGCCACCAGAAAGACCTGAGTGCCGCGCAGCACTGCCCAGACGGACAACGCCACGAGCGCCACCACAGCGGCCTGGACCAGAGTGCGTGCAGCGATTGCTTTGCTGTCCATGAACCAGGCCATGGCAAGGCGCGTGCCGGCTGCGCGATTGCAGAGTGGATCGGCGCCACCCCGGGGTGTTTACTCCACCACGATGTTTCCGTCTTTGATGACCTTGGCCCACTTCGCGTACTCGACTGCAATCGCCTTGGTGGCGTCTTGCGGCGAGGTGTGCTGCGCGATCGCGCCTTGAGCCAGCAAGGAATCTCTGACTTCCGTGCGCGCCAGAATTTCCTTGAGCGCGGCATTGAGCTTGTTGACGATGTCTGCAGGCGTGCCCGCAGGCGCTGCAATGCCGAACATCGAGCTCACCGTGAAGCCCGGCAAGCCAGAGGCGCTGGCGGTGGGCACACCCGGCAGCGAAGCCACCGGCTCGGTGGTGGTCGTGGCCAGCGCGCGCAACTTGCCTGACTTGACATGGCTTTGCGCTGCCGGCGCTGTTTCGATCATCGCCTGCACCTGCCCGCCCATCAAGTCGGTCATCGCCGGGCCGCTGCCTTTGTAGGGCACGTGCAGCACGTCCACACCGGCCATGCGCTTGAACATTTCAGCGGCCAGGTGCTGCGGCGAGCCGTTGCCGGCGGATGCAAAAGCCAGCGCGCCCGGGCTGGCCTTGGCCAGCGCAATCAGCTCACCCAGCGTGTTGGCCTTGACTGCGGGGTTGACGACGAAGACCAGCGGCACCGTGCCCACGATGGAAACCATCGAGAAGCTTTTTTCGATGTCGTAAGGAACGGTCTTGGGCAACAGGGCGGCATTGATCGAGTGGCTGGTGAAAGCGCCCATCAGCAGCGTGTAGCCGTCGGCCGCGGCCTTGCCCACCTGGCCCGCACCCAGGCTGCCACCGGCCCCGGCGCGGTTGTCGACGATGAACTGCTGGCCCAGCTTGTCGCTCAGCTGCTGGGCCAGCACGCGGCCGATCACGTCGGTGGCGCCGCCGGGCGGGTAGGGCACGACCAGGCGTACGGGCTTGTCGGGGTAGGCCACGGCCGGTGCCTGCGCTTGTGCCTGCGCTTGGGCTTGTGCAGGGGCCCAGCCGGCCAGGGCCAGCGTGATGGCGGCGCACAGGCCCAGGCTGTTCAGCATGGCGCGGCGTGTCGCTTGCCGCGGGTGGTTCTTGTTCATGGATGTCTCCTGAAAGGGGTGGTGCACCCGGGCGAGTTCGCGCCGGGCTCTGCGACAGCTGGTCAGTCTAGGCAAGTGAACCCGAATCCGTCAATAATATTATTGATAATCTTCGGAGTCCGCCATGTCCACGCCGCCCAAGCCCGAACCCGCCGCATCAGAAACGCCGGCCTCCCCAGCACAGCCCTCACCCAGCGCCGCAGCAGACCAGGGGCTGTCCAAAGGTCTAACCAACTACGGTGACCGGGGCTTCTCGCTCTTTTTGCGCAAAGCCTTCATCAAAGGCGCGGGCTACACCGAAGCCGCGCTGGCACGGCCCGTGATCGGCATCATCGACACCGGCAGCGCCTTCAATCCTTGCCACGGCAACATGCCGCAGCTCATTGAAGCGGTGAAGCGCGGCGTCATGTTGGCCGGCGGCCTCCCGATGCCGTTCCCCACCATTTCGCTGCACGAAAGCTTCTCGCAGCCGACCAGCATGTACCTGCGCAACCTCATGTCCATGGACACCGAGGAGATGATCCGCGCCCAGCCCATGGGCGCCGTGGTGCTGATCGGCGGTTGCGACAAGACCGTGCCCGCGCAACTGATGGGCGCGGCTTCGGTCAACCTGCCGGCCATCCAGCTCGTCACCGGCTCGATGCTCACCGGATCTCACCGCGACGAGCGCGTGGGCGCCTGCACCGATTGCCGGCGTTACTGGGCCAAGTTTCGCGCGGCTGAAATCAGCGCCGACGAAGTGGCCGAAGTCAACGACCGTCTGGTGCCCAGCGTGGGCACCTGCTCGGTGGCCGGCACGGCCAGCACCATGGCTTGTATTGCCGAGGCGCTGGGCATGTCGGTGCCGGGTGCTGCATCACCGCCGGCGGTGACGGCCGACCGCATCCGCGTGGCCGAACACACCGGCACGGTGGCCGTGGAGATGGCGCGCAACCACCGCTGCGTGGATCAGATCCTGACGGCTGAGGCTTTCGAGAACGCCATGCGCGTGCTGCTGGCCATGGGTGGCTCCACCAACGGCATCGTGCACCTGACGGCCATCGCCGGGCGTATGGGTTACGACATCGACCTGAAGGCCCTGGACCGCATGAGCCGTGAGACGCCCGTGCTGCTGAACCTGAAGCCTTCAGGCCAGCACTACATGGAAGACTTCCACCGCGCCGGCGGCATGGCCACCCTGCTGCGCGAACTGAAGCCGCTGCTGCACCTGGGCGCCATGACCGTCACCGGCCGCACTTTGGGCGAAGAGATCGACGCTGCCGGGCCCGGCTTTGCGCAAGACGTGGTGCGGCCCCTGACGCAACCCATCTATCCGCAAGGCGGCATCGCCGTGCTGTGGGGCAACCTGGCACCTGGCGGCGCCATCATCAAACAGTCGGCAGCCGATCCGGCGTTGATGGAACATGAAGGCCGTGCCGTGGTCTTCGAGGATGCAGCCGATCTGGCCGCGCGCATCGACGACCCGGCGCTGGACGTGACAGCGCAAGACATCCTGGTACTCAAGCGCATCGGCCCCAAAGGCGCGGCCATGCCCGAGGCCGGCTACCTGCCCATTCCGGCCAAGCTGGCCCGCGCCGGCGTGAAAGACATGGTGCGCATCTCTGACGGCCGCATGAGCGGCACGGCCTTCGGCACCATCGTGCTGCACGTCACCCCCGAGGCTGCAGTGGGCGGGCCGCTGGCCTGGGTGCAAAGTGGCGACCGCATCCGCCTGTCGGTGGCTAATCGCTTGATCGAGTGGCAGGTATCTGACGCGGAACTCGAACGCCGCCGCACCGAGTCGCCTGAAGCCGAACCCAGCGCCGAGCGCGGCTACCGCCAGCTCTTCCTGCGCACCGTGACACAGGCCGACCAGGGAGCCGACTTCGACTTCATGCGCGCCACCAAACACCGCGGGCATCTGCCGCGCAGCAGCTGAACAGCCATGCCTGCATGGCCCGAGCCCACGCTGACAGCGCTGGTAGCTGCTCTGGAAGAAGACATCGTCATGGCCCGGCTGCTGCCCCGCGAACGCCTGGTGGAAGACGACCTGATGGAGCGCTTCGGTGCCAAGCGGCATGTGGTGCGCGAAGCGCTGGTGCGGCTGGAACAGATGGGCCTGGTGGAACGGCGGCGCAACGTCGGTGCACTTGTTCGCGCTTTTCAGCGGCGCGATGTGATCGACCTGTACGAGATGCGCGACTTGCTGGAAACCGAAGCGGCGCGCCGCATTCCGCTGCCGCTGGGTGCGCTGGCAATGCAGCCGTTGCTGGACATCCAGGTGCGACACGACATGGCTGTACGCGCTGGCGACGTGCGCGCCGTGTTTCGCGCCAACCTCGATTTCCATCAGCAACTTTTCTCGCTGGCCGGCAACGACGTGCTCACTCAGGCCATCCAGGAATACGCCAGGCGTACGCACGCCATCCGATCCAGCACCCTGGTGTCGCCCGCCTACCGCGAACGGTCGCGCAACGAGCATCTGCAGATCATCGATGCGCTGCGCGAGGGCGACCGCAACGGCCTGGTGTCGCTGTGCCGCAGCCACCTTTTGCCGTCGCGTGACGCCTATCTGCAGGCGCATCCCGATGCTGTGGCTTGAACGTTGAAGGCGCTGTTCAGGCTGCGTTCAGACCGCCTTCAGTCCGCTGTCAAGTCGTCATCCAGCTGCGGCAATTCGTCGGCCAGCAGCTCCAGTCCCGCCAGCAGCAGGCGGTCGTAGCGCTGGCGCTCGGCCGCAATCGCCTCAGGCGTCCAGGAAAAAAAGCCCTGGCCGGTCTTCATGCCCAGATGGCCGGCCGCCACGCGGTCTGCCAGCGCACGCGCCGGGGCCGTGTTCGCAGCCAGCGACGGGTACATCGTGGCTGCTGCCGCGCAATGCACGTCCAGCCCGGCGTGGTCGCGCTGCATCACCGGCCCGGCCGCGAGAAAGCGGAAACCAAAGCCGAAGCGCACGGCGGCATCCACATCTTCCGGGCTGGCGATGCCGGCATCGATCAAGGCAAAAGCCTCGCGTGCCAACGCGTGTTGCAAGCGGTTGGCCAGGAAGCCGGGCAAATCCTTGCGCACCAGCACCGGCACCATCGCGCAGGCCTGCATGAAGGCATGCAGCGCCTGCGCCTGTGCCAAGCCACTGTGCGCAGACATCACCACTTCGACCAGGGGCACCAGATGGGCCGGCATGAAGAAGTGCAGCCCCAGCAGGCGTTCTTGCGTGGGCAGCCCCTGGGCGATGGTGGAGATGGGAAAGCTCGAGCTGTTGCTGGTGAGCAAGGCATCAGGGCGCGCGCGTGCGACCAGTTCAGCGAACAGCGCCTGCTTGGCTTGCAGCTGTTCGGGAATGCATTCAATCACCAGGTCGATGGCTGGCCAATCGACTTCATCCAGCGATGCGCAAAGCTGCAGCTTGTCCACTTGCCGCTGGCGGTCGAACAGGGCCAGGCCGGCTGTCACCTGCTGCGCCAGGCCTGCGCGGCGGGCCGCAGAAGGTTCGACGACGGCCGTGCGGCTGCCGCCGCGCAACAGCACCACAGCGACATCGACACCCATGGTGCCGCCGCCGACGACAGCGGAGCCAGATGAACGGGGGTGCAGCGGGCGTGGCTGCACGTGGGAATCTGAAATCGAAAGTTCGTCGTCGGTCATGGCGGTGGGGGCAGTCAGCGAAAGCAGGCAAGAGGGCGACAAACGGGGAATCGGCATTGTCCGGCCAAGGCGCACAGCGAGTACCTGCAACGCGAGCCATCCCGCGATCCCGCGATCCCCCGATCTCGCGACCGCGCTTGCCTTGTACGCACCCGTGTCAGGCGCATGGACGTCAGACCAGTTCTTCATCCCAGTTGAGAAAGACCGCGAATCGATTCAGTGTTTCCTTTTTGGCTTCAGGCAACTGCCCCTGAGCCGATATTGCCGATAACCGCCAGCAATTTTGCTGGGCGCTCGACAACATGCTCACACGCAGAAAGCCAGCCTTGAACAACTTCTCCATCAAAACGCGCCTGCTCGGGCTCGTAGCGGCACTGCTCATGCTGCTGATCATCTCGGCTGGCTCCACGATCTATCACCTGCGCCAGAGCAATCTCGTGCTGGGATCGGTGTACAACGACCGTGTCGTGCCGCTCAAGCAGTTGAAGGAAGTGGCCGATGGCTACTTCATCGGCATGGTCGACACCGCGCACAAGACGCGCGACGGCATCATGAAACCCGAAGACGGCATCAAGGCCCTGGCCGCTGCGCGCGGGCAGATAGACACCCACTGGAAGGCCTACCTGGCCAACGCGCTGGTGGCCGAAGAGAAGGCCTTGGTTGCCCACATTGCACCGGCCATGACAGCGGCCGACGCCGCCATCCAGCGCCTGCTTGAGCTGCTGAACAAGGGCGATCTCGAGGGTGTGCGCAACTTCGCTGCGCGCGAGATGTACCCGGCTGTCGACCCGGTAGGCGATGACATCGCCAAGCTCACCCAGGTGCAGCTGACCGTGGCAGAGCAGGATTACAAGCAGGCCCAAGCCGACTACGCGTCGGTGTTCTGGCGCAACCTCATCACCACAGCGGTGGTGGTGATCGGCGCGGGTGCCTTTGCCTGGCTGCTGGTGAGCGCCGTCGCACGCGGCATCGCACAGGCCGTCAAGGTGGCCGAAACCGTGGCATCGGGCGACTTGAGCTCCTGCATCGAGGTCACCAGCAAGGACGAAACCGGTCAGCTGCTCGCCGCGCTGAAGCGCATGAACGAAAGCTTGGTGGGCCTGGTGGGCCGCGTGCGCAACAGCGCCGACTCCATCGCCACAGGCTCGGTCCAGATCGCAACCGGCAACGCAGATCTGAGCCAACGCACTGAAGAGCAGGCCAGCAACCTGCAGCAGACAGCGGCGTCGATGGAAGAAATCACGGCCACCGCCAAACAAAGCGCCGATACCGCACGCCAGGCCACACAGCTCGCCGGCAGTGCCAGCGCTGCAGCCACCCAGGGCGGCGTGGTGGTGGGCCAGGTCATCAGCACCATGGAAGACATCAGCGCCAGCTCGCGCAAGATCAGCGACATCATCGGCGTCATCGACGGCATCGCCTTCCAGACCAATATCCTCGCGCTCAACGCGGCGGTGGAAGCTGCCCGCGCCGGCGAACAAGGCCGTGGTTTCGCGGTGGTGGCCAGCGAAGTGCGCACGCTGGCCCAGCGCAGTGCGCAGGCATCCAAGGAAATCAAGAATCTGATCGGGCAAAGTGTCGAAAAGGTAGAGAACGGCTCCCGCCTGGTAGGCGACGCTGGCAAGACCATGGACGACATCGTCTCGCGGGTGAAACGGGTTACCGACCTCATCGCCGAGATGAGCAGCGCGAGCATCGAACAAAGCCAGGGCATCGGCCAGATAGGCGATGCGGTGGCGCAGCTAGACCAGGTGACGCAGCAAAACGCCGCGCTCGTGGAAGAGTCGGCCGCCGCCGCGGAAAGCCTGAAGCATCAGGCTGCCAGCCTGGCTGAAACGGTGAGCCAGTTCAGGCTGGCCTAGCAGCGAACAAGCGCTGGCATGTTCGTGGCCCAGGGTCATGCGGCTGGGGGCAGGTTGAGGCCGGCCACCACGCCTGGGTGGGGCTGCATGAAGTTGACGATCGTCTGCACCAGCGAAGGCGGGGTGATGAATTCAAGCTTGCCCTGGCCTCAGCGCTTGCCCTTCAGGCCTTTCTTCAGGCCCCCTTCAAATCGCCATGCGCTGCTTCACGCCATCTGCCTTCATGTCGGCCCCCAATCCCCTTGCAACCACTTCGCCGCGTTCCATCACCAGGTAATGGTCGGCCAGCTCGGCTGCAAAGTCATAGAACTGTTCGACCAGCACGATGGCCATGGTCTTTCGATCGGCCAGCATGCGGATGACGCGGCCGATGTCTTTGATGATGCTGGGCTGGATGCCTTCGGTGGGTTCGTCCAGCATCAGCAGCTTGGGACCGAAGGCCAGGGCGCGCGCAATGGCCAGCTGTTGCTGCTGGCCGCCTGAGAGGTCGCCGCCTTTGCGGTGGATCATCTGCCTGAGCACCGGGAACAGCTCAAACAGCTCAGCTGGCAGCGGGGTGCTGCCAGGCTTGGATGCCAGGCCCATGCGCAGGTTGTCTTCCACCGTCAGGCGGCCGAATATTTCTCGCCCCTGCGGCACGTAGCCGATGCCAGCGCGCACCCGCGCATAAGAAGTGGCGTGTGTGATGTCTTGGCCGTCCAGCAGCACGCGGCCGGTCTTCACCGGCACCACGCCCATCAAGCTCTTGAGCAGGGTGGTCTTGCCCACGCCGTTGCGGCCCAGCACCACCGTCACTTCGCCCAGACGGGCCTCGAAGCTCAAGTGGCGCAGGATGTGGCTGCCGCCGTAATACTGGTTCAGGCCTTCGACTTGGAGCATGGGGTGTGGGTGGCCGCTCTGTGTGTTCTTTCAGCGGCCCAGATAGACCTCGATCACCTGCTCGTCGGCCTGTACCTTGGCCAGCGGGCCTTCGGCCAGCACGCGCCCTTCGTGCAGCACGGTGACGGTCTTGCGGCCTTCGGTGAGCTGGCCGACGAAATGCATGTCGTGTTCCACCACCACCAGCGAGTGCTGGCCTTCCAGCGACAAGAACAGTTCTGCGGTGCGCTCGGTTTCTTCGTCGGTCATGCCGGCCACGGGTTCGTCCAGCAGCAGCAGCTTGGGGTCTTGCACCAGCAGCATGCCGATCTCCAGCCACTGCTTCTGGCCGTGGCTCAACAGGCCGGCCTCGCGGCTGGCCTCGTCTTTGAGCTGGATCAGCACCAGCACTTCGCCCAGGCGGGCTTGCTGCTCGCCGCTCAGGCGGTGAAACAGTGCAGCACGCACGCTGCGGTCTGCACGCAGCGCCAACTCCAGGTTTTCGAACACGCTGAGCTGCTCGTAGACCGTGGGTTTCTGGAACTTGCGGCCAACGCCGACTTGCGCAATCTGCGGCTCGGTCAGGCGCAGCAAATCGATGGTGGAGCCGAACGACACGCGGCCGGAATCAGGCTTCGTCTTGCCGGTGATGCAGTCCATCATCGTGGTCTTGCCTGCGCCGTTGGGGCCGATGATGCAGCGCAGCTCACCCACGTTGATGTTCAGGCTCAGGTTGTTCAGCGCCTTGAAGCCGTCGAAGCTGACCGTCAGGTCTTCCAGATACAGCGCCACGCCCTGCGTGAAGTCGGGTACGCCGGCGTGGGAGACGCGGCCATAAGCTGCAGTACGTCCGCCAGATCCTTCCTGCAAATTCCCAGTCGCCCGCCGTGTGTCGTAGTCGGTTCTGGATCGTGCGCCAGACGCCATCAGTTCCGGTGTCATGCCCGCTTCTTTCTGGCGCGAAAAAGGCCGACGATGCCTTGCGGCAGAAACAGCGTCACGGCGATGAACAAGGCCCCCAGAAAGAACAGCCAGAACTCTGGAAAAGCCACCGTGAACCAGCTCTTGGCACCGTTGACGAAGAAGGCGCCAATGATCGGCCCGATGAGCGTGGCGCGCCCGCCCACAGCGGTCCAGATGGCCATTTCGATGCCCGCCGCCGGGCTCATCTCGCTGGGGTTGATGATGCCCACCTGCGGCACGTAGAGCGCGCCGGCCACGCCGCACATCATGGCGGAAAGCGTCCAGATGCTCAGCTTGTAGGCCACGGGGTCGTAGCCGGTGAACATGACGCGGGTTTCGGCATCGCGAATGGCTTGCAGCACGCGGCCGTATTTGCTGTGCACGATGGCGCGCGACAGCACGAAGAAGCCGATCAGCACCAGGCCGCTCAACATGCACAAAAAGACGCGCATCTGCTGGTCGATGGGAATGCCCAGGATGCGCTTGAAATCGGTGAAGCCGTTGTTGCCGCCGAACCCGGTTTCGTTGCGGAAGAACAGCAGCATGGCGGCAAATGTGAGCGCCTGCGTGATGATGGAGAAGTACACCCCCTTGATGCGCGAGCGAAAGGCAAACCAGCCGAACACGAAGGCCAGCAAGCCCGGCGCCAGCACCACCAGCAGCATCTGCGCGATGAAGCTGTCGCTCACGCTCCAGTGCCAGGGAAACTCTGTCCAGTTCAAGAACACCATGAAGTCGGGCATCAAGGATTTGTATTGCCCATCGCTGCCGATCTGGCGCATCAGGTACATGCCCATGGCATAGCCGCCCAACGCGAAGAACAAGCCGTGGCCCAGCGACAGGATGCCGGTGTAGCCCCAGATCAAGTCCATCGCCAAAGCGCAAATGGCATAACAGAGAATCTTGCCCAGCAGGCTGACATGGAAGTCGCCCAGGTGCAGCGCGCTGCTGGCCGGAACCAGCAGGTTCAGCACGGGGATCAACACCGCCACCACGGCGGCTGATACGCCCACTGCAGCCCAGCCCTTTGCGCCCAGTGCGGTGTTCATGTTTCTGCGCTGCGGCCCTTCAACGCAAACAAGCCTTGCGGGCGTTTCTGGATGACGATGACGATGAGCACCAGCACCATGATCTTGGCCAGCACCGCGCCTTGCCAGCCTTCCAGCAGCTTGTTCAGGATGCCCAGGCCTAACGCCGCCCAGACGGTGCCCGCCAGTTGGCCCACACCGCCCAGCACCACGACCAGGAATGAATCGACGATGTAGCTCTGCCCCAGGTCGGGGCCCACGTTGCCGATCTGGCTGAGCGCGCAGCCGGCCAGTCCGGCAATGCCAGCGCCCAAGGCGAAGGCGTAGGTGTCTACCCGCGCGGTGTTCACGCCCATGCAGGCGGCCATGCGGCGGTTTTGCGTCACGCCGCGCACAAACAGGCCCAGGCGGGTCTGCGCGATCAGCAGCGCCACGCCAGCCAGCACCAGCGCGGCGAAGACGAGGATGGCGATGCGGTTGTAGGGCAGCACCAGATTGGGCAGCACCTGCAGCCCGCCCGACAACCAGGACGGGTTTTCGACGCCCACGTTTTGTGCACCGAACAGGCTGCGCACCGTTTGCATCAGGATCAGGCTGATGCCCCAGGTGGCCAACAGCGTTTCCAGCGGGCGGCCATAGAGCCAGCGGATGACGGTGCGCTCCATCAGCGCGCCCACCAGCGCTGCGGCCAGGAACGCTGCCGGGATGGCGGCCAGCACATAGGCGTCGAAGAAGTCTGGAAGGTAGGCGCGAAACAGGTTCTGTACGGCCCAGGTG
The DNA here is from genome assembly GCA_038209585.1 of Burkholderiales bacterium. Taxonomy (GTDB): domain Bacteria; phylum Pseudomonadota; class Gammaproteobacteria; order Burkholderiales; family Burkholderiaceae_C; genus Rubrivivax. Next base: position 14,135 of record JBBQXN010000026.1, on the reverse strand, counting down.
GCATAGGCGCCGATCATCATCAGCTCGCCATGCGCCATGTTGATGACGCCCATCAAGCCGTAGGTGATGGCCAGCCCGAGAGCCACCAGCAGCAGGATCGAGCCCAGGCTGGCGCCCGCGAACAGCAGGCCCAGGCGCTCACCCCAGACCAGGCGCGACTGCAGCGTTTGCAGCGATGCGTTCATGGCGGCCTGCACCTCGGGGTCGGTCTCGGTGCCGACCTTTTGCAGCAGCAAAGAGCGCGTCGCGGGGTCGGGGCTGTCGGCCAGCAGTCTGGCTGCGGCCAGGCGTTTCCGGGCATCGGGTGATGCCAGAAGCGCCCCGGCACGGACCATGGCCAAGCGGCCTTTGAGCACCGGGTCGGTCTCTTGGGCGGCTGCCAGTTCCAGCAAGGGCAGCAGGTTCTCTGACACGCCGTCCTGCAGCACGTTCAACGCCTGCGCGCGCACCGTGCGTTCTGCGTCCACGAGCCTGAAGGCCGCCAGCGCGGCCTCGAATTCGCGCCGCATGCGGTTGTTGTTGATGACTTCGCTGGCGTCGTCGGGCAATGCCACGGCCTGCCCCGTGGCCGTGTCGGTGGCTTCAGCGCCCTGCACACGCAGCACCCGGTTGCCTGCCACCATGATCTCGTCGGCCAACAAGCCTTCGAGCAACGGCACCACGCTGGCGTCTGCAGCGTGGATGCGCTCGTTCAGTGCGGCCAGGCGCGATTCGCTGTCGCCCTGCGCCATGGCCAAGGTTTGCTCAACCGTCAGCGCCATGGCCGGGCTGCAGAACAGCATCGCCCAACAAGGCAACCACCAGCACAGCAGCCCTGCACAGCCCCTGCCCAGGGCGTGCAGGCCGCCATGCATCTTCAGACCGGACGAACCCTCAGGCACCTTACTTCTTGGCCATCAGCGCGGGTTCGTTCTTCTTGTCTTTGTTTTCGGCGATGTAATCGCTCCAGGGGTCTGCGACCACGGGGCCTGGTGTCTTCCAGACCACGCGGAACTGGCCGTCCGCCTGCACTTCACCGATGAAGACGCTCTTGTGCAGATGGTGGTTCTTTTCGTCCATCTTGCTGGTGATGCCCGACGGCGCCTTGAAGGTCTGGCCGTACATCGCTGCGCGCACCTTGTCCACATCGGTGCTCTTGGCCTTGGTCACGGCTTGCGCCCACATGTTGAAACCGATGTAGGTGGCTTCCATCGGGTCGTTGGTCAGCGGCCTGTCTTTGTGGCCGGCAAGGCCTTTGGCCTTGGCGTAGTCGCCCCACTTCTTGATGAACTCTGCGTTGGTCGGGTTCTTGATCGACATGAAGTAGTTCCAGGCCGCCAGGTGGCCCACCAGCGGCTTGGTGTCTACGCCGCGCAGTTCTTCTTCACCGACCGAGAAAGCCACCACGGGCACGTCAGTGGCCTTCAGGCCCTGGTTGCCCAGCTCTTTGTAGAACGGTACGTTGGAGTCGCCGTTGATGGTGGATATCACGGCCGTGCGCTTGCCTTCCGAGGCAAACTTCTTGATCTTGGCGATGATGCTCTGGTAGTCGGAATGGCCGAAAGGCGTGTACTCCTCGACGATGTCGGCCTCGGGGATGCCTTTGGCTTTCAGGAAGGCGCGCAGGATCTTGTTGGTGGTGCGCGGATAGACGTAGTCGGTACCCAGCAGCACGAATCGCTTGGCGGCCCCGCCATCCTTGCTCATCAGGTACTCGACTGCAGGAATGGCTTGTTGGTTAGGTGCCGCGCCGGTGTAGAAAACGTTGCGACTGAGCTCTTCGCCTTCGTACTGAACGGGGTAGTAAAGCAGTGCGTTGGTTTCCTCGAAGACCGGCAGCACGCTCTTGCGCGACACGCTGGTCCAGCAGCCGAAAACGGCGGCGACCTTGTCCTGCGTGATCAGCTGGCGGGCTCTTTCAGCAAACAGCGGCCAGTTGGATGCCGGGTCCACGACCACCGCTTCCAGCTTCTTGCCCAGCAAGCCGCCCTTGGCGTTGATCTCGTCAATAGCCATCAGCACGGTATCTTTGAGCACCGTTTCCGAGATCGCCATCGTGCCCGACAGCGAGTGCAGCACGCCGACCTTGATGGTGTCCTGGGCCCAGGCAGAGGCGGAAAATCCGCCCAAGGCCAGGGTGCCTGCAAGGGCCTTCAGGCCGGTACGGCGGGTGGGGGAATCAGGGGCATCTTGGCGCATGGTGGTCCTCGCTGGCAGTGGTGGTGGCGGAGTTCGCACCGGGCCCTGAATGCAACCACCGTGCCAGTGCCGTGGTTGGGGTCACGCGCCCGGCCCGGATACCGCTGCATGGATCACTGCGCACATCGATGCCCTGTCGCGGCGCGCGCGCCGCAACGGGCATGCCCTTGCTGCAGCGCCAGCAGCCGTTGGACGCACTGCGGTGGTGCATCGCCAGCCTGCGCCGGTCTGGCAGCGAGCCCCGCCTGTGCGCAGCTGCCCGTGCTCGCTGCCTGTACTTGCTGCCTGTACTTGCCGCCTGTACTCGCTGCACGCGCTCCAGTTCGGGCATGCAAGCTGCGTGGGTCCGGCATGCACCACAGCCCGCTCGCCGCACCGATGCTGCTCATCATCAACCCCAACACCAGCAGCTCGGTGACGACGCTGCTCGAAGCTGCCGCCCTGCGCATCGCTGCGCGTGAACGTCTGGCACGACGCATCCATGCCGTGACGGCGGGCTTCGGACCGCGCTACATCACAGGTGAAGTGGGCGCAGCCATCGCCGCGCATGCCGCGATGGAGGCCTATGCAGCAGCGACGCAGCGCCTGGGTCCGGCCGGGGCCGTACTGCTGGGCTGCTTTGGCGACCCGGGGCTGTTTGCCCTGCGCGCACTCAGCCCGGCACCGGTGCTGGGGCTGGCAGAGTCGTCGATGCGCGCCGCCGCGCAACACGGGCCTTTTGTCGTCGTCACAGGCGGTGCAGCCTGGGTGCCTATGCTGCAGCGCCTGGCGCAGGCTTTGCCGCTGGCGTCGCCCCTGCTGGGCGTGCAGGCTGTGCCTCACAGCGGTGGCGAGATGGCCGCGCAGCCGGTGCAGGCCATCGAGTGGTTGGCAGAGGCTGCAGCACTGGCGCTGCGCCGCTGGCCAGCAGCGCGCGCGGTGTTGCTGGGCGGTGCTGGGTTGGCGGGCCTGGCGGCACCGTTGGCCAGCCGCGTGCCTGTGCCCGTGTTGGACAACGTGGAGCTGGCCGTTGGTGAAGCGCTTGCGCTGGCTTCAAACCCGGATCCTGCGCCAGATCCTGCGCCTGATCGCGCGCCAGATGTTGCGCCAGGCAGCCTGCCTGCGGGCGCGGAGCCGGGCCCCTGGGCGGGCCTGAGCCCGGCGCTGTCGCTCCTGCTCACCGGGTTGCCAGCGCCGTGATGGCACGCGGCTTGCAAACGCGCTGTTCACTGCAACCGGAGCGAGAACCCATGACAGCCAGCACCACCACAACCTCCTCGGCCAGCATTCAGCGGCTGGTCGCGACCGGTCTGACTGCACTGGCACTGGGGGCGGTAGCCACCCCTGCCGTAGCGCAGGAAAAAGTGCTGCGCATCGCCATGACGGCCGCCGACATTCCGCGCACCCTGGGTCAGCCCGACCAGGGTTTCGAAGGAAACCGCTTCACCGGCATTCCCATGTACGACGCGCTCACGCATTGGGATTTGTCCAAGGCTGATGCGCCCAGCGTGCTCATCCCCGGCCTGGCCACTTCCTGGGCGGTGGACGCCAAAGACACGACCAAATGGATATTCAAGCTGCGCCCGGGCGTGAAGTTCCACGACGGCAGCGCCTTCAATGCCGACGCCGTGGTGTGGAACGTGCGCAAGGTACTCGACAAAGACGCGCCGCACTTCGACGCCAGCCAGGTGGGCGTGACAGCCAGCCGCATGCCCACCTTGCGCTCTGCGCGCAAGATCGACGATCTGACGGTGGAGCTCACCACCAGCGAGCCCGACTCTTTTCTGGCGCTGAACCTGACCAACCTGTTCATGGCCAGCCCCGTGCACTGGCAGAAGAAATTCGAAGCCGCTGCAGGCGCCACACCCGCGGACAAGGCGAAGGCCGCGTGGACGGCTTTTGCTGCAGACGCCAGCGGTTCCGGCCCCTTCAAGATGGCGCGTTTCGTGCCGCGTGAACGGCTGGAGATGGTAGCCAACAAGGCTTACTGGGACCCCAAGCGCACGCCCAAACTCGACCGTGTGGTGCTGCTGCCCATGCCTGAAGCCAACGCGCGCACGGCGGCATTGCTGTCGGGCCAGGTCGACTGGATCGAGGCGCCTTCACCCGATGCGATGGCCGTGATCCAGAGCCGTGGCAACAAGGTCTATTTCAACCAGCAGCCGCATGTCTGGCCTTGGCAGCTGAGCTTTGCCGAAGGCTCGCCCTGGCTGGACAAGCGCGTGCGCCAGGCTGCCAACCTGTGCGTGGACCGGCTGGGCTTGATGAAGCTGCTGGGCGGCATGATGGCGCCGCCCAAAGGCACGGTGCCAGCGGGCCACCCGTGGTGGGGCAACCCGAAGTTCGACATCCGGTATGACGTGGAAGCCGGCAAGAAGCTGATGGCCGAAGCCGGCCACAGCCCGGCCAAGCCGCTGACGGTGAAGGTGCAGATCAGCGCGTCGGGCTCGGGCCAGATGCAGCCTCTGCCGATGAACGAATTCGTGCAGCAGAGCCTGAAGCAGTGCGGCTTCGATGTGCAGTTCGACGTGCTGGAGTGGAATACGCTGTTCACCAACTGGCGCAAGGGCGCCAAGGACCCTTCGGCCAACGGTGCCAATGCCATCAATGTCAGCTTCGCGGCCATGGACCCGTTCTTTGCCATGGTCCGCTTCACCAGCACCAAGGCCTTCCCGCCGGTCAGCAACAACTGGGGCTACTTCGGCAATGCCGAGTTCGACAAGCTGATTGCCGATGCGCGCACCAGCTTCGACGACAAGACGCGAGACGCTGCGCTGGCCAAGCTGCATGCGCGCATCGTCGAAGAAGCGCCCTTTGTCTGGATAGCGCACGACGTCGGCCCCCGCGCCATGTCGGCCAAGGTGGAGGGCGTGGTGCAGCCGCGGAGCTGGTTCATCGACATCGCGCCCATTTCACTGAAGTAAGCACAACCACGAGCGCTGCAGCCGATGCTCGTCTACCTGTTGCAGCGTGTGCTGTACACGCTGCCCACCATGGCCGGTGTGGCGCTGGTGTGTTTTGCGCTGGTGCACCTGGCCCCCGGCGACCCGCTGGTGGCCATCTTGCCGCCCGACGCCAGCGCGGAACTGCAGGCCCAATTGCGCACGCTCTATGGTTTCGATCGCAGCTTGCCGGAGCAATTCTTCAGCTGGGTCTGGCGCGCACTGCAGGGCGACCTGGGCACCAGCATCGCCAGCAATCGCCCCGTGACCAGCGAAGTGTTGACGGCGGTGGTCAACACCTTGCGGCTGGCATTCGTGGCCACCTTGATCGGCTTCTTCTTCGGCTGCCTGTTCGGCTTCGTCGCCGGCTACTTCCGCAACAGCTGGCTGGACCGGGGCGCTTCGCTGCTCAGCGTGCTGGGGGTGAGCGTGCCGCACTACTGGCTGGGCATGGTGCTGGTGATCGTGTTTGCGGCGCAGCTGAACTGGCTGCCCGCCACAGGCGCAGGGCCCGGTGGCAGCGACAACTGGCGCTGGGACTGGGCGCACATGCAGCATTTGTTGCTGCCGGCCATCACCATGTCGGTGATTCCCATGGGCATCGTGGCGCGCACCGTGCGCGCACTGGTGGCCGACATCCTGGCCCAGGAATTCGTCGTCGGACTGCGCGCCAAGGGCCTGGCGCACCTGGGCGTGTTCCGGCACGTGGTGAAGAACGCCGCGCCTACGGCACTGGCGGTGATGGGCCTGCAGCTGGGCTATCTGCTGGGCGGCAGCATCCTCATAGAAACGGTGTTTGCCTGGCCGGGCACCGGCCTGTTGCTCAACAGCGCCATCTTCCAGCGCGACCTGCCGCTGCTACAGGGCACCATCCTGGTGCTGGCGATGTTCTTCGTGGTTCTCAACGTGCTGGTCGATGTCGTGCAGAGCTTGCTCGATCCGCGCATCGCAAGAACATGAGCCCCCAAGCTCGCTGGATGATGAGCCCCCAAGCTCGTTGGATGACGAGCCCCCGAGCTCGTTGTATGACGAGCCCCCAAGCTCGCTTGCGCTCGCTACCCCCCAGGGGGGCCGTTCGACTGCGGCCCGGCAGAGCCGGTTCCGTGGCGCGGGGCTTGGCTGGGGATGGCCTGGGGTGAACACTGCTGCTGTTGTTGTTCCGGCAGCGGCGGCTGCTGCCAGGTCACGCGGCTATTGGGGCAGCGTCGGCTTTCGCTTCGCGCTCGATCCTGTGGCCTGGCTGGCATTGAGCGTCGTCCTTGCGTTGTTGGCCATGGCACTGTTCGGGCCCTGGATCGCGCCGGCCGATCCGCAGACCAGCAGCATGCTGTCGCGTCTGAAGCCCATCGGTAGCGACGGCTATCCGCTGGGCTCCGATGAGCTGGGCCGCGACATGCTGAGCCGGCTGATCGTGGGCGCGCGGCTGAGCCTGTTCATCGGCATCACGCCGGTGATCATTGCCTTCTTCGTCGGCTCGGCCATCGGCATCCTGGCCGGCTACGCGGGTGGCTGGCTCAACAGCGCCATCATGCGCACCATCGATGTGTTCTACGCCTTCCCCAGCGTGCTGCTGGCCATCGCGCTGTCGGGTGCTTTGGGCGCCGGCATCGGCAACGCGTTGCTGAGCCTGACGATCGTCTTCATCCCGCCCATCGCCCGCGTGGCAGAAAGCGTGACGACCCAGGTGCGCGGGCGCGACTATGTCGAAGCCGCGCGCGCCAGCGGTGCCGATGCCTTCACCATCGTGCGCGTGCATGTGCTGGGCAACGTGCTGGGACCGATCTTCGTCTACGCCACCAGCCTGATCGCGGTGAGCATGATCCTGGCGTCGGGCCTGAGCTTTCTGGGCCTGGGCGTGAAGCCCCCTGAACCCGAGTGGGGCCTGATGCTCAACACGCTGCGCACCGCCATCTATGTGCAGCCCTGGGTGGCCGCCTTGCCGGGCGCGATGATCTTCATCACGTCGATCGCCTTCAACCTGCTGAGCGATTCGCTGCGCGCTGCCATGGACGTGAAGTGATGGCGCCGCCGCTGCTCACCGTGCAGGGCCTGGTCAAGCACTTCCCGTTGAAGAAGGACGTGCTGGGCCGTGGCGGCGGTGTGGTGCGCGCGGTGGACGACATCAACTTCCAGGTCTTCGCTGGCGAGACGCTGGGCGTGGTGGGAGAAAGCGGCTGCGGCAAGAGCACGACGGCGCGGCTGCTGATGCAGCTGATAGCGCCTACCGCCGGCGAGGTGATCTTCGACGGCGCCAAGGTCGGCAGCCGCGACATGCCGCTGAAAGACTACAGGCGCCAGGTGCAGATGGTGTTCCAGGACAGCTATGCCAGCCTGAACCCGCGCCTGACCGTCGAAGACAGCGTGGCCTTCGGGCCGCAGGTGCACGGCGTGCCGACAGCCGCGGCGGTGGCGCGGGCGCGCGGTTTGCTGGCCAAGGTGGGGCTGGACCCCGCGCGTTTCGCCGAGCGCTACCCGCACGAGCTGTCGGGCGGCCAGCGGCAGCGCGTCAACATCGCGCGCGCTCTGGCGCTGCAGCCGCGCATCGTTATCCTCGACGAGGCCGTGTCGGCGCTGGACAAAAGCGTCGAGGCCCAGGTGCTGAACCTGTTGCTGGACCTGAAGGACGAGTTCGGGCTCACCTATGTCTTCATCAGCCACGACCTGCAGGTGGTGCGCTACATCTCTGACCGCGTGATGGTGATGTACCTGGGTGAAGTGGCCGAGGTCGGTGCGGCAGAAGCGCTGTTTGAGCACCCGCGCCACCCCTACACCCAGGCGCTGCTGTCGAGCATGCCCAGCATGGACCCGGACCGGCGCACCCTGGTAGCCCCGCTGGCCGGCGACCCGCCCAACCCCATCAACCCGCCTGCCGGCTGCCGCTTTCACCCGCGCTGCCCGCGCGCCGAGCCCGTGTGCGGCCAGACCGTGCCTTCGCGCAAGGCCCTGGCGCTCCCCGGCGTGACGGCCGGCGTCGCCTGCCTGATGCACGAGCCCGGCAGCGGCCACAGCGCGGCGGCAACTCGGGCCATCGCGGCGGCAGCATGAGCCTCACAACACATGCATCGCCGCTGGTCGACATCGCGGACCTGCGCGTCAGCTTCACTGGCGCTCGCGCGCCTGTGCGTGCTGTGGGCGGCGTCAGCCTGCAGGTGCGGCGCGGCGAGACGGTGGCGTTGATCGGCGAATCAGGCTCGGGCAAGAGTGTCACGCTGCGCACGATGCTGATGCTGCACCCGCCCAGGCGCACGCAGCTGGCCGGCAAGCTGTTCGTCGCCGGGCGCGACGTGCTGGCGATGAAGGAAAGCGAGCTGGTTGCCTACAGGGGCAAGGTGGCCAGCATGATCTTTCAGGAGCCGCTGCTGGCCCTGGACCCGGTGTACACCGTGGGCGCGCAGATCGTCGAGAGCATCCGCCGCCACGAGCCGGTGAGCGCTGCGCAGGCAAAGGCGCGGGCGTTGCAATTGTTCGAGCGCGTGCGCATCCCCAGCCCAGAGCGGCGGCTGGCCGCCTACCCGCACGAGATGAGTGGCGGCATGCGCCAGCGCGCGATGATCGCGCTGGCCCTGGCCTGCAATCCCCAATTGCTGCTGGCCGACGAGCCCACCACGGCGCTGGACGCCACGGTGCAGATTCAGGTGCTGATCCTGCTGCGCGAACTGCAGCAGGAGCTGGGTTTGGGCATCGTCTTCGTCACCCACGACATCGGCGCAGCGCTGGAAGTGGCCGACCGCATCGCGGTGATGTATGCCGGCCGCATCGTTGAAGAAGGCACGGCGCGCGAGCTGATCCGCACGCCCCGCCACCCGTACACGCTGGCCCTGCTTCGCAGCCGCGCGCATGGCGCGATGGCCAAGGGCCAGCGGCTGGTGACGATTGGAGGCGCGCCACCCGACCTGAGCCAGTTGCCACCCGGCTGCGCTTTTGCAGAACGCTGCCGTTTCGTGCAGGCAGTCTGCCGCAGCCAGCAGCCGCCGGCCGTGGAGCTGACCCCTGGGCACCGCGCGCGCTGCCTGCGCACGGATGCGACAGCCCAAGCCATCCTTTCCACCGAGAAACCGTCCCACGCATGACTGACGACCACGGCATCCACGCCTTCGTGCCCTATCCCGACGCGCCGTTGGCGCATGCGCCATCGGGCCCATTGGCCGGCCTGAGCTTTGCGGCCAAGGACCTCTTCGATGTCGCTGGCTACCCCACGGGCGGCGGCCAGCCCATCGTCCTGGCGCTTTCGGGTATCAAGACCCGTACCGCGCCCACCGTGCAGCGGCTGCTCGACGCCGGCGCCCGATTCGTGGGCAAAACCGTGACCGACGAGCTGGCGTTCAGCCTGAACGGGCAGAACGCGCACTTCGGCGCGCCCGTGAACGGCGCTGCGCCGGATCGCATCAGTGGCGGTTCTTCCTCGGGTTCGGCCTCGGCGGTGTCGAACCAGCTTTGCGACCTGGCACTGGGCACCGACACCGGCGGCAGCGTGCGCGCACCGGCCAGCCATTGCGGCCTGTACGGCCTGCGGCCCACCCACGGTCGCATCAGCCTGCAAGGCGCTCTGGACCTGGCGCCCAGCCTGGACACCTGCGGCTGGTTCACGCGCGATGCGGCCAGCTTCGCACGCGTGGCCGGCGTGCTGCTGGGTGATGACAGCGCACCCGGGCCGAAACAGCTGCTCTGGCCCGCCGACCTGTGGTCGCAGCTGGTGCCGGCTGCCCAGGCCAGTGCACTGGCAGCGGCCGATCAGGTGCAGGCCGTGCTGGGCGCAGCCCGGCCGGTGAACGCGGTGCTGGATTCCTTCGACGCGATGTATTGGGCTTTTCGCTACCTGCAAGGCCGGGAGGCCTGGCTGACCGATGGCCCGTTGATCGAGCGTTATGCGCCGCCGCTGGGCCCGGGCGTGGCCGAACGCTTTGCTTTCAGCCGCGGCGTGAGCGACGCGCAGGTGGCCCAGGCCAGCGCGTTCCGCGAGCGCTTCAGCGCCCACCTGGATGCGCTGCTGGGCCAAGACGGCGTGCTGCTGCTGCCCACCATGCCCGACATCGCGCCACTGAAGACCGAGCCCGAAAGCGGCCTGGAGGATTACCGCAACCGCGCCATCCGGCTGCTGTGTGTTGCCGGCCTGGCGCGCACACCGCAGCTGAGCCTGCCGCTGGCCAGCCGCAGCGGCGCGCCCATGGGCTTGAGCCTGCTGGGCCCGCGCGGCAGCGACCGCGCCCTGGTGGCCCTGGCGCAGCGGCTGGCGGCAGCGGGCCTGGGCCGCTAGAGCGGCAGCAGCAGTTCCAGCGGCGCAGGCAGCACCAACTCTTCGCAGTCCACCGCGGTGCTTCTGCGTTCCAGCACCACCCACGGCCCATCGTCCAGTGCCAGCAGGCCGTGGTGCCAGGTGCCGGCCGCAATGCGCACGCCATGCTGCCCGTTGCTGAGGAAAGCATGGCAGTGCCCCGCGCTGGGCTGCGCCAGGCTACCTGCAGCCACCAGCAGCACACAGCGGCGCGCGCCAGCCAGGGGCAAGAACACCTGGTCCGACAGGCGATGGCGTTCCAGCCCGGTCGCGATGAAAGGAAAACGGCGCGCACGCGCGTCATAGACGGCCAGCACCGCGCGTCCCAGTTCGCGCTGCAAGTCCAGCGCCGCCACCGCTTCGTGTCGCCAGGCGTTGCCCGCGTTGACGGCTTGGCTGGCGCCTCCCGTTTCGATGACCGTACCGAAAGGCGCAAACGCCTCGGCTGTGAGCCACTGGGCGCGCAGGGGCGTCAAGGGGTACTTCCGGCTGCCGGGGCCCTGGCTTCGTTGACCATCACTTCCATCAACACCTGGCAGCCAGCGGCCAGATGCCCGGGGTCGGCGTCCTCGATCTCGTTGTGCGAGATGCCGCCTTTGCAGGGCACGAAGATCATGGCGCTGGGCGCCGTGCGCGCGATGTAGACGGCGTCGTGGCCCGCACCACTGACGATGTCGCGGTGGTGCAGGCCTTGTCGGCGCGCCGCCGCGCGAACGCGGCCCACCAGGTCGGTGTCGAAAGGTGTGGGTGGGAAGTGCACCACGTGCGCAAGTTCAACGGTCACCCGTGCTTCAGCCTGCACCTGGGCGACGGCTGCGCGCAGCGCCAGGTCCATGCGCGTCAGGCCAGCGTCGTCGGTGTGGCGAAAGTCCACGCTGAAGCTCACGCGACCAGCAATGGTGTTGCGCGAATTCGGCCACACCTGCGCCCAGCCCACGGTGCCGCGCGCATGCGGCGCCTCGGCGCGGGCGATGCGGTCTACCGCCTGCATCAGCGGCAGCGCGGCCTGCAAGGCATCGCGGCGCAGTTCCATCGGCGTGGGTCCGGCGTGAGCTTCCATGCCTGTGACGACAACGTCGTACCAGCGCTGGCCCAGGGCGCCAGTGACCACGCCGATGACGTCGCCCGCGTCTTCCAGCACCGGGCCTTGTTCAATGTGGGCTTCGAGATAGGCGCCAAAGCGCGGTGCGCCGCTGACTACTGAAGCAGGTGCTGCGCCGGCATAGCCGATGGCAGCCAGCGCGCCACCCACAGTGACGCCTTCACGGTCGGTGGCAGCCAGGGCGTGGGCCAGCGTGAAAGCGCCGGCGTACACGCCCGAGCCCATCATCACGGGCACGAAGCGAGAGCCTTCCTCGTTCGTCCAGACGCAGACTTCCACCGGCGCGCGCGTGCGGATGTCGTGGTCGTTCAGCGTGCGCAGCACTTCCAGGCCGGCCAGTACGCCGTAGCAACCGTCGAACTTGCCACCCGTGGGTTGCGTGTCGATGTGGCTGCCGGTGCCCACCGCCAGGCGGTGGGGCTCAGTGCCTTCGCGGCGCGCGAACAGGTTGCCGATGGCGTCTATGCGCAGCGCGCAGCCTGCGTCGCGCGCCCACTGCGCGAACAAGTCGCGGGCTTGCCGGTCGAGTTCGGACAAGGCCAGCCGGCAGACGCCGCCCTTGGGGGTGGCCCCCAGTTCGGCCAGATGCATCAGGCTGGCCCACAGCCTGGCGGCGTTGATCTGCGGCGGGTTGGTCATGGCGGGTGGCTGGGCAGTAGTCAAAGCGTGGAAGGGGTGTGCAAGTGCATGCGAGTGCATGCGAGTGCGTGCGGGACATCCGAATCAGACGAAAAGGACACGCAAATTGTGTTCCCGCCAGTGGCCAGCATCCTGCGGCGCGGGCGGTGGCGCGTCGGTTGGGCCACGCCAGCGCGAATGCAGCTGCAATCCGTCATTCGCGGGTTGGCTGAGATAAAGCTGGTCGTGGCTGCGATGCTGTGCGCAGCCTCAAAGGCCACAGCCTGCAACAGTTGCCGGCGTCGCGCACAGGCAACAGTCATCGGTAGTCGTCGGCCTGGTGGCGCTTCACAGAATGAAGGGCGCGACGACTGAGCCCCTGCCGAGCACTTGGGCGAGGAGCTTGTCTCCCCCCGTAGAGGATTGAGGTTGCTCCACTCCGGTGATCCGGTCTCTTTTCTGGACGTTGACTATCCTCGGCCCATGCTGCGCCAAGCCTTCACCACCCTTGCCATCGACTCGCGCGGGAGGGGCCTGCGCGAGATCACCGAGGACGTGCGCGCCTGGGTGGCGCACAGCGGGTTCAAGGACGGGCTGTTAACGCTGTTCGTGCGCCACACCTCGGCGAGCCTGTTGATCCAGGAGAACGCCGACCCCGACGTGCGCGCTGATCTCGAACGGTTCTTCGCCCGGCTGGTGCCGGACGGCGACGCGCTGTTCCGCCACCAGGACGAAGGGCCCGACGACATGCCGGCACATGTGCGCACGGCGCTGACGGCCGTGCAGCTGTCGATCCCCCTGAACCACGGGCAGCTGCTGCTGGGAACGTGGCAGGGCATCTTTCTCTGGGAACATCGCACACGTGCGCATCGGCGCGAGATCGCTTTGCATCTTCTGGGGGAATAGGTGGCCGACTCTTTGAACGACCTGGCTCGGCAACTGGAGCAGTTCGCCACCGAACGCGACTGGCAGCAGTTCCATTCACCCAAGAACCTGGCGTCTGCGCTGGTGGTTGAAGCGGGGGAACTGCTGGAGCATTTCCAGTGGCTGACCGAAGCGCAGAGCCGCGCGCTGCCGCCCGACAAGCGCGACGCCGTGGCCAGCGAGGTAGCGGACGTGCTGCTGTATCTGGTGCAGTTGGCGAATGCGCTGGGCCTGGACCCCGTGGAAGCGGCGCAGGCCAAGCTCAGGCTCAACGCGCAGCGCTACCCGGCCGACCGGGCGCGCGGCAACAGCAAGAAGCACGACGAGCTGTGAGCGCCGCAGCCCGGTGATCATCTACCAGGCCAGCAAGCGCGAGTTCCTGCACCACGCGCTGCGCGACGATATCGAGAACGTCGTCACGCGCCACTACCGCAGCGCAACCGGGCACGGTGTGAGTCCAGCCGAAATTCGAGCCTGGAAGCATTCGCTGCTGGAGATGGCCAAGGTGCTCGGCGACGAGGAGATCCCGGAAGACGCTGGCGTGGCCATCGAGTACCAGCTGCCGCAGAGCGCCAAGCGCATCGATTTCGTGATCACCGGCGAGGACGCCGACGCGCGCAGCAAGGTCATCATCGTCGAGCTGAAGCAATGGTCGACGTCACGCCGCAGCGAGAAGGACGCCATCGTCTGGGCCCAACGCGGCGGTGGCGGCGGCGAACGCGAAGGCACGCACCCGTCGTACCAGGCCTGGTCCTACGCCGCCTACCTGGAGGACTTCAATGCCGCGGTGCAGGACGGCGCGATGGCGCTGCACCCCTGCGCCTACCTGCACAACCACCCGCGCGATGGCGAGATCGACCACCCGCACTACCGCGAGCACTTGGAACGCGCGCCACTCTTTCTGGAACGCGAGCGCAAGAAGCTGCAGGCCTTCATCCGCGAACACGTGCGCTTTGGTGACCGCAAGGGTGCGCTGTACGCCATCGAAAACGGCCGCATCCGGCCGTCGAAGATGTTGGCGGACAACGTGGCGGGCCTGCTGCAAGGCAAGCCCGAGTTCGTGCTGATCGACGACCAGAAGCTGGTGCACGAGACCATCCTGCAAGCGGACGCGCGGGCA
>JBBQXN010000025.1:0-44900 GCA_038209585.1 Burkholderiales bacterium | reverse complement strand
TCGGTATGGCTTGTTGGCACCGTCGCTGACCAAGTAGATGCCGAACTCGCCCTTCGGGTGCTCAACGGCCGCATAGGCCTGCCCTTCAGGCACGTGCATGCCTTCGGTGAACAGCTTGAAGTGGTGGATCAGCTCTTCCATATTGGATTTCATGTCCACACGCGAAGGCGGCGCCACCTTGTAGTTGTCGGTGATGACGGGCCCGGCATGGGCGCGCAACCAGGTCACGCATTGCTGGATGATGCGGTTGCTCTGCCGCATCTCTTCCACGCGCACCAGGTAGCGGTCGTAGGTGTCGCCGTTCACGCCGATGGGCACGTCGAAATCCATGTGCTCGTAGACGTCGTAGGGCTGCGTCTTGCGCAGGTCCCAGGCGAAGCCGCTGCCGCGCAGCATGGGGCCGGTGAAACCCAGGTTCAGTGCGCGTTCGGGCGTGACGACGCCGATGCCTACGGTGCGCTGCTTCCAGATGCGGTTGTCCGTCAGCAGCGTTTCGTATTCGTCGATCAGCTTCGGGAAGCGCTGCGTGAAGTCGTCGATGAAGTCCAGCAAGGAGCCTTGCCGGTTCTCGTTCAACCCCTTAATCGCCGCGGCGTTCTTGATGCGGCTGACCTTGTACTGCGGCATGCTGTCGGGCAGGTCGCGGTAGACACCGCCCGGCCGGAAGTAGGCGGCATGCATGCGCGCGCCGCTCACGGCTTCGTACATGTCGAACAGGTCTTCGCGCTCGCGGAAGCAGTAGATGAAGATGTTCATCGCGCCGCAATCCAGCCCATGCGCGCCCAGCCACATCAGGTGATTCATGACGCGCGTGATCTCGCTGAACATCACGCGGATGTACTGCGCCCGGATCGGCACGTCTACGCCCGTCAGCTTCTCGATGGCCAGGCAGTAGGCGTGCTCGTTGCACATCATCGACACGTAGTCCAGCCGGTCCATGTAGGGCAGGTTCTGGATGTAGGTCTTGCTCTCGGCCAACTTCTCGGTGGCGCGGTGCAGCAGGCCGATGTGCGGGTCGGCCCGCTGGATGACTTCACCGTCGAGTTCCAGCACCAGACGCAGCACGCCGTGCGCGGCCGGATGCTGCGGACCGAAGTTCAGCGTGTAGTTCTTGATGTCAGCCATGAAGATGCTCGATTCGCCTGCGGCTCAATGCAGGCCACCGTAGTTGTCTTCGCGCACCACACGCGGGACCACCTCGCGCGGCTCGATGCTCACGGGCTGATAGATCACGCGTTTCTTCTCTGCGTCGTAGCGCATCTCCACGTTGCCCGTGGTGGGGAAGTCCTTGCGCATCGGGTGGCCGATGAAGCCGTAGTCGGTGAGGATGCGGCGCAGGTCCAGATGGCCATCAAACAGGATGCCGAAAAGATCGAACGCCTCACGCTCATACCAATTGGCCGCCGCCCACACGGGCGTCACCGAAGCCAGCTGCGGCATGTCGTCGTCAGGCGCGAACACCTTCAACCGCACCCGCCAGTTGTGGCTGATCGACAGCAGGTGCAGCACCACGCAATAGCGCTGGCCGTCCCAGGCTTCGTTACGGTAGTCGGAAAAATCCAGGCCGCACAGGTCCATCAACTGCTCGAACTTCAGCTCGGGCGCGTCACGCAGCTTGGTTGCCACGTCGATATAGCGGGCGGCCTTGACGGTGAGCGTCAACTCGCCGCGTTCGCGTTCGAGCTTGATTGCGTCATCGCCCAGAGCGGCATGAAGAGCGGCTTGCAGGGTGTCGAGTTTCTGCGTCATTCAGCGGCTATCAGATCAACGAGCAATGGTGTTCTCGCGACGAATCTTGGCTTGCAGCTGCAAGATACCGTAGAGAAGCGCCTCGGCCGTGGGTGGGCAGCCTGGCACATACACGTCCACCGGCACGATGCGGTCGCAACCGCGCACCACGCTGTAGCTGTAGTGGTAGTAACCGCCGCCGTTGGCACAACTGCCCATGCTCAGCACCCAGCGTGGCTCGGCCATCTGGTCGTAGACCTTGCGCAGAGCTGGCGCCATCTTGTTGCACAAGGTGCCCGCCACGATCATCAGATCGCTTTGGCGCGGGCTGGGGCGAAACAGCATGCCGAAGCGGTCGATGTCGTAGCGCGCAGCGCCTGCGTGCATCATTTCAACGGCACAGCAGGCCAGCCCGAAAGTCATCGGCCACAACGAACCCGTCTTCGACCAGTTGACCAGCTTGTCCACCGAGGTGGTGACGAAGCCTTCTTTGAGTACGCCTTCTATGCCCATGAGCTGTTCATTCCCAATCCAGTGCGCCCTTGCGCCACTCGTAGATGAATCCGACCACGAGAATGGTCAGAAAGACCATCATGGCCCAGAACCCCGGTGCACCTATGTCGTGCAGGGCAACCGCCCATGGGAAGAGAAAGGCGATTTCCAGGTCGAACAGGATGAACAGGATGGCCACGAGGTAATAGCGCACGTCGAACCTCATGCGCGCGTCTTCGAAAGCCTCGAAACCGCATTCGTAAGGGCTGTTCTTTTCGACGTCGGGCCGGTTGGGCCCGAAGATGAAACCCAGCACTTGCGGCACAACGCCCACCGCTATACCCACCAGGATGAACAGGATCACGGGCAGGTAGGCTTGCAGGTCCATGGCGGGTTGGGCGTTGGTATGGAAGATGCACAGGGCGTGCTGCGCAAGAACTCTTGGTGCCGACGGCGAGACTCGAACTCGCACAGCTTTCGCCACTACCCCCTCAAGATAGCGTGTCTACCAGTTTCACCACGTCGGCAAGACGTTCACAACACAGGCTGCCAAACCGCCTGACGAAATCGTTGAATAGATTTTCGACCGGCGGAAAGCCTTCCATTCTAGCCCGAAAGTTAGGGCTTTCCCTCGCCTCAGGGACTCAACGAGAAGCCGCCGGGGATGCCGGCAAGCTGATGGGCGCGGGCACGCCAGCAACAGGCGCAGAAGCCTGCTCGGTTGCAGCCGGCACTGCTTGCGTTGTCGCTGGTGCCGGTGCCAATGCTGGCGTAACACCCGGCATTCCACCAGGAATGACGTCTGCCGGAGCTGACGCGGCTGGTGCAGCGCGGTCCAGGATCGAACCCGCGTCATTGTTCGTCGCCGGTCCCACGCGCGCACCCGAAGCCAGTGCCAGCGTGCAGATGAAAAACACGGTGGCGCAAGCGGCGGTGGATCGCGACAGGAAATTGGCACTGCCGGTGGCGCCAAAGAGACTGCCCGAAGAACCGCCGCCGAAAGAAGCGCCCATGTCGGCGCCCTTGCCTTGCTGCATCAGCACCAGGCCGATCATTCCCAGGGCCGTCAGCAATTGCACGGCCAGAATCACGCTCATCCAGATCTGCATTTCAAAGAACTCCAGAAAATTTGTTTGGTCTCGGGGCGCAGCAGCGGGCTCAGGTCGCGCTGGCTCGACAGATGGCCACGAAATCAGCGGCTTTCAAGGCGGCACCTCCGATCAGGCCGCCATCGATATCGTTTTGGGCGAAGAGCACGGCTGCGTTGTCGGGCTTGACGCTGCCGCCATAGAGAATGCGCATGGCATCGCCCCGCCCGGAGGCCGCCTGCAATTGCGCACGCAGCACGGCATGCACAGCCTGCGCTTGTTCTGGCGTGGCGGTGCGGCCGGTACCGATGGCCCACACCGGTTCGTAAGCCACCACCATTTCAGCCGCGCAATGGGCCAGCAGATGAATCACGGCCGAGAGCTGACGCTTGACGACGGCTTCTGTCTGGCCGGCGTCGCGCTCAGCCGATGTCTCGCCCACACAAACGATGGGCGTGATGCCTTTGGCCAAAGCGGCTTGCGCCTTGATGGCCACGAGTTCGTCGCTTTCGTGGTGGTAGGCACGGCGCTCGGAATGGCCCACCAAGGTGTAGCGACAGCCGCACTCGGCCAGCATGGCGGCAGAAACTTCGCCTGTGTAGGCGCCCTGCACATGCGCGGAAACATCTTGCGCGCCCCAGCGGATTTCGCTGCCGGCCAAGGTAGCTGCCGTCTCATTCAGAAAGACGGCAGGCACGCACACCGCCACGTCCACCATGAACGGCCTGGCTGCCAACACGCCGGCCAACAGTTCTGCATTGGCTGGGCGGCTGCCCTGCATCTTCCAGTTGCCGACGACGAGCTTCTTGCGTGGGGATGTCATGCTGTTCAGTCTGTCCACTTCAGCATGATCTTGCCCACATGCGTGCTGCTTTCCATCAGCGCATGCGCCTGGGCCGCATTCGCAGCCGGAAACACTTGATGAATCACGGGCTTGATGCGGCCCGCTGCAATCAACGGCCACACCGTACGCAACAATTCCTGCGCCAGCACGGTCTTGTAAGCCACGCTGCGCGGGCGCAATGTGGAGCCGACGATAGACAGGCGCTTGCGCAAAAGCAGGCCGGCGTCAATCTCGCTTTTCACACCACCTTGCACGGCAATCAATGCCAGACGGCCGTCCTCGGCCATGCATTTCAGTTCGCGGCCGATGTAGTCGCCCGCCACCATGTCCAATACCACGTTGGCGCCCTGGCCACCCGTCACGCGCAGGGTTTCTGCCACGAAGTCCTGGGTGCGGTAATTGATGGCGTGGTCGGCGCCCAAAGCCACGCATGCCGCACATTTCTCGTCGCTGCCAGCAGTGACGATGACCATGCAACCCATGGCCTTGGCGATCTGGATGGCAGTGACGCCGATACCACTGCTGCCGCCTTGCACCAGCAAGGTCTCGCCAGCCTTCAGACCGGCGATGTGGAACACGTTTTGCCATACGGTGAAAAACGTTTCGGGCAGGCTGGCAGCTTCCAGCATCGTCAAACCCTGGGGCACAGGCAGGCACTGGCCCACAGGGGCCACGCACTGCTCGGCGTAACCACCACCGGCCACCAGCGCACAAACGGCGTCACCTAACTTCAACCCGGCCGCAGCCAGGTCTTCGTCAGATCCGCCAGCCACCGTGCCAGCCGCTTCCAGGCCGGGCAAGTCCGACACGCCCGGGGGCATGGGATACAGGCCCTTGCGCTGCAAAACGTCGGGTCGGTTCACGCCGCTGGCGTGAACTGAGATCAGCAGTTCGCCAGCCTTGGGCACGGGCGCCGAGCGCTGCGTTTCACGCAGTACTTCCGGTACGCCGAAGCCGGCGATCTCGATGGCACGCATGCTGGCCATGGCACGGACTGCGTCCGTCACTCCTGGTTCGACGTGGGCGGCGTGCCGTGGTCGGCAGCCGGTGCATCGCTGGCGGGTGCGTCGCCGGCTGGTGCATCTGCACGGGGCTCGCGCGGCTCGCGTGCTTCACGCGGCTCGCGGCGTGGGCGATCGCTGCGACCCCCGCGGTCACGGTCACCGAAGTCACGGCGTGGGCGCTCTTCTTCGACGAAACCCTCTGGCCGTTCCAGCAGGGCCTTCATGCTCAGCTTGATGCGACCTTTCTCGTCGGTTTCCAGCACTTTCACCTTCACGACCTGGCCTTCGGTGAGGAAGTCGGTGACGTTCTCGACACGCTGGTGCGCGATCTGGCTGATGTGCAGCAGGCCGTCTTTGCCCGGCAGAATATTGACCAGGGCGCCGAAGTCGAGGATCTTGGTGATCGCGCCTTCGTAGACCTTGCCGATTTCGGCCTCTGCCGTGATTTCGGCAATGCGCTTCTTGGCGTGTTCGGCCTTGTCGGCGTCGGTGCTGGCAATGGTGATGGTGCCGTCTTCGCCGATGTCGATGGTGCAGCCGGTTTCTTCGGTCAAAGCGCGGATGGTGGCGCCGCCCTTGCCGATGATGTCGCGGATCTTTTCCGGGTTGATCTTCATCGTGTACAGACGCGGCGCGAAGACACTGACTTCTTCTTTGGCGCTGCCCACGGCTTCGACCATGCAGCCCAGGATGTGCAAGCGCGCTTCCTTGGCCTGCGCCAGTGCCACCTGCATGATTTCCTTGGTAATGCCCTGGATCTTGATGTCCATCTGCAGCGCGGTGATGCCTGCGTTCGTGCCAGCCACCTTGAAGTCCATGTCGCCCAGGTGATCTTCATCGCCCAGGATGTCCGTGAGCACGGCGAAGCGGTTGCCTTCCTTGATCAGGCCCATGGCAATACCGGCCACGTGCGCCTTCAGCGGTACGCCGGCGTCCAGCAGGCTCAGGCAGCCGCCGCAGACCGAAGCCATCGACGACGACCCATTCGACTCGGTGATCTCGCTGACCACACGCATGGTGTACGGAAAGTCGGCCTTGTTCGGCAACACCGCCATCAGCGCGCGCTTGGCCAAACGGCCATGGCCGATTTCGCGCCGCTTGGGGCTGCCCACGCGGCCCGTTTCGCCAGTGGCGAAGGGGGGCATGTTGTAGTGCAGCATGAAGCGGTCTTCATAGTCGCCGGCCAGCGCGTCGATGCGCTGCGCGTCGCGTTCAGTACCCAACGTGGCGGCCACCAGAGCTTGCGTTTCGCCGCGCGTGAACAGCGCAGAGCCGTGCACGCGGGGCAGCACGCCAGAACGGATTTCGATCGGGCGCACGGTGCGTGTGTCGCGGCCGTCGATACGCGGCTCGCCCGCCAGGATCTGACCGCGCACGATACGGCTTTCGATGTCGAACAACAGGTTCTCGACATCGCCCTTGTCGAAGTCGGCGCCTTCTGCTTTCAATGCCGTCAGCAGATGGGCACCCACGGCACGGCAGGCCTGAGTGCGAGCCTGCTTGCTGCGAATTTGGTAAGCCGCGCGCAGCTTTTCTTCGGCCAGGCTGGTGACCTTGGCGATGAAGGCATCGTCCTTGGCCGGAGCCGACCAGTTCCATTCGGGCTTGCCCGCGTCGCGCACCAGTTCGTTGATGGCAGAGATGGCGATCTTGCCCATGTCGTGGCCGAACACCACGGCGCCGAGCATGATCTCTTCAGACAGTTGCTGGGCTTCGCTTTCGACCATCAGCACGGCGGCTTCGGTGCCGGCCACGACGAGGTCCATCTGGCTGTCGATCAACTGGGTCTGGCCCGGGTTGAGCACATATTTGCCATTGACATAGCCCACGCGCGCCGCGCCAATGGGTCCGCTGAAGGGAATGCCGCTGATGGACAGCGCAGCGCTGGTGCCTATCAAGGCGGCGATGTCGGCCTGAATCTCTGGGTCCAGGCTCAGCACATGGATGACCACCTGAACTTCGTTCAGGAAGCCTTCGGGAAACAGCGGGCGGATGGGGCGGTCGATGAGGCGGCTGGTCAGCGTTTCCAGCTCACTGGGACGACCTTCGCGCTTGAAGAAGCTGCCGGGAATCTTGCCGGCGGCGTAGGTCTTCTCCAGATAGTCGACAGTCAGCGGGAAGAAATCCTGGCCGGCTTTGGCTTCAGTCTTGGCCACGACCGTGGCGAGAACGACGGTGTCGCCCATGCTGACGACGACGGCTCCGCTGGACTGGCGCGCGATCTCGCCCGTTTCCAGAGTGACCTGGTGCTGGCCCCAGGTGAATGTCTTGGTAACTTTGTTGAACAGGCTCATGCGATGTCTCTCCTGGTGGGGTGGTCAGCGCAATGCCATTCCAACGCTGCCCGCAGCAGCGGGAAGCCTTGGAATGACACAGCAATGCGGACCCATGTTGTGAAAGGGTCGCCCGCAGGCGACCCCCGTCTTTCGTCTTACTTGCGCAGGCCAAGCTTGCCGATCAGCGCCATGTAGCGCTCGGCATTGTTCAGCTTCAGGTACGACAACAAGCGCTTGCGCTGATTGACCATCTTCAACAGGCCGCGACGGCCGTGGTGGTCCTTCAGGTGCTGCTTGAAGTGGGGGGTGAGTTCGTTGATACGTGCGGTGAGCAACGCGACCTGAACTTCAGGGCTACCGGTATCGGCGGCGCCGCGGGCGTTGTCTTTGACGATCTCTGCAGTGACGGCTGGGGTCAGGCTCATGGCGTTTCCTTGTGATCAGGTTCCGCCCGGCCAGCACCTGCACAACGCTCTTGGGCAATGTGCCTGGCCGACTTGCGGTTTCCTGTGTTGACTTGCGAACACCAGTGAAACCAACCGGTGCCGTGCTTGGCCTCCGGGCGTGTAACCGCCGCAGAAGAGCCTTGTAGTGTAGTCGATCAGAGACGCAATGCGGCAGCCAGCCGCTCCAGGCCAGCATCCAGCCTCTGGGGATCTTGCGAGGCGAAGCACCAGCGCAGCCAGCCCTCACCTTCCGGACCGAAAGCCGCGCCCGGCGCCAGGCCCAGCCCGAAATCAGTCACCAGCCGCTTGGCCAGTGCCAGCGAGTCGGCTGAATCGAGCTGACCTTCGATGCGGAAGAAGGCATACATGCCCCCAGGCGGCACGGCGCAGGTCACACCAGGCAAGCGCTGCAACCCTGCCAGCAGGCGGTCACGGCCGGCCTGCAGGCGCTGGATCAACCCGGGCACGAAATCGTCTGCAAGCGCCAGAGCCGCTTGCGCACCGCGCTGCACGAAAACAGGTGCGCAAGAGCTGTTGTATTCCAGCAGCTTGCCCGCTGCATCCAGCGCGGCCGGCGGCATCACCAGCCAACCCAGGCGCCAACCGGTCATGAGAAAACTCTTGCTGAAGCTGTGTGCCACCAGTACACGGTCGTCCGTGTTGGCAATGTCCAGGAAGCTGGGCGCGCAAGGCGACTGCCCGAGCGAAGCGTTGAAATACACGCGTTCATAAACCTCGTCGGCCACGATCCAGGTGCCCGTGCGGCGGCAATGGTTCAGCAGGGTCTGCTGCTGCGCAGGTAACAGCGTCCAGCCCGTAGGGTTGTTGGGTGCGTTGACCAGCAAGACGCGGGTATGGGGCGTGACTGCGGCCAGCAGTTCATCCATGTCCAGCGCCCACAGGCCCTCGACCGGCCGCAGCGGCACCCTTGTTACGCGCGCGCCCAGGATGGCGGGCTGCGCCGTCAGGTTCGGCCATACCGGCACGACAGCCACCACTTCGTCCCCAGCAGTCAGCAGCATCTGCATGGCCAGCATGAGCGCACTGACACCCGATGAAGTCACGGCGATGCGGTCCATGCCTACGTGGCCATGCAAGGCGCTGGTGTAGCCGGCGATGCCCTGTCGCAGCTCGGCCAGGCCCAGGTTGTGCGAATAGAAGGTCTCACCCCGTTGCAAGGATTCAGCCGCCGCCCGGCGCACAGGCTCTGGGGTGGGCTCGTCGCTTTCGCCGAACCAGAAGGCCAGCACGTCACTGCGGCCCAGGCCGGCGTTGGCCACTTCGCGGATCTTCGAGCCTGGCAGCGCTGCGATGGCGGGGCGCATGAAATTTGTGCTGTTCATGATGTCATGTACGTGCTGTCAGTCAGGTCGTTGCATCAGGCATTGCGTGGGCTGCATGGCAGCGGTGGCTTCCAGCCGCCGCAGGGTGCGGAAGCCGTAGCCTGAGCCTTCGACTTCGTGCTGCACGCCCGGGCTGCCTGCGCGTTCCATCACGCTGACCACCAGGGGCTGCTGCAACTGATGATCAGCAGCGCGCATTTGCGCCCTGTGCAAGCCGCCCTGCCAGGCCGGGTCCAGCATGGCGCCTTCCAGCGCACGCGCCACGTTGGCGGCTTCGGTCGTGCGAGCGCGTTCGATGGCGCGCGCCAGCATCTCCACCATCACCTGCATGCGCACGTGCACATAGTCGTCTTGCGGCAGCGGAAAACGTTGCTTGAAGGCAGTGTAGAAAGCGTCTGAAGCGTTACCGCCCAGATTGGGGTGCCATTCGGCCACGGCCAGCACGCGGCCGATGCCAGCATCGCCCATGGCGGCCGGCGCGCCCAGGGCGTTGCCGTAGAAGGTGTAAAGCCGCGCTTCAGACCCCACCTCGCGCAGCGCGCGCACCAGCAAGCTCAGGTCGTTGCCCCAGTTACCGGTCAGCACAGCCTGCGCGCCGCTGGCCTTGATCTTCGATGCATACGGCAGGAAGTCTTTGACACGGCCCAGCGGGTGCAACTCGTCGCCGACGATGGCGATGTCCGGTCGCTTGGCTGCCACCATGTCGCGTGCGGACCTGGCCACCTGCCGGCCAAAGCTGTAGTCCTGGCCAAACAGGTACAGGCGGCTGACGCCTCGGTCGTCGCGCAGCGCATCGGTCAGCGCAGCCAGGCGCATGTCGGCATGGGCGTCGAACCGGAAGTGCCAGAAGCTGCATGAAGCGTTGGTCAGCACCGGGTCCACAGCCGAATAGTTCAGCAGCAGTGCGCGCTGGTTCGGCATGCGCTCGTTGTGCTTGTTCAGGCCGTCGATCAACGCTGCAGCCGTGGCGCTGCTGTTGCCCTGCAGGATGAAGCCCACGCCTTGTTCCAGCGCGCTGCGCATCAGGGTCAGCGCTTCTTCGGTCTGGCCTTTGCTGTCCATGCGCTGCAGCAGCAAGGGTCTGGTGCCACCTGGCAAGCGCACGCCGCCTGCGGCATTCACGCGCTCGGTGGCCCACAGCAGGTTGCGAAAAACCGCCTCGCCAGCGTTACCGAAAGGACCGGACATGCCTTCGATCAAGGCCAGGCGTATCGGCACCGGACTGGTCCCGCCGACGCCTTGTGATTTGGAGACGGCCCACGCCATTGCAAGGGGTGCCACCACGGCGGTACGACGCGAAATCTTCATATTTGGAAGTCGATGAAAGTGGCTCTTGAAACCCGCGCCGAAGCGGCCATTTCCAGTGCATGACAGCACACCGCTGCCAGCAAAGATTGAACTCTAATTCTAGGAGCCACCCATGTTCTACGTTTCCATGAATCGCCCGAGCCAAACGATGGCGCACAGCATCGACCGCTTGCTGGCTGCGACAGCCGACCAGGACACCGATGCCCCACGCAGCCCGGCGCTGGACCTGTCTGAAACCGAGACCGCCTTTACGGCCACGCTGAATCTGCCCGGCGTGCGCAAGGAAGATGTGCGCGTAGCCGTTGAAGGGCGCCGCGTCAGCATCCAGGCGCAAGCCCAAACGGAGCCAGCCAACAACGAAGGCGAACGCCTGGTCCACCGCGAGCGCGCCGCGGCCCGCTATGCGCGCCAGTTCAGCTTACCGCTGGAAGTGGACGCTGCACACGTACATGCCGTGCTGGAACACGGCGTGCTCAGCCTGACGCTGCCCAAGCGCATGGCGGCAACGGCTTCGCAGATCACGGTCAAGTGATTTAGCGTCCGATCGCGTCCAGAGGCCAGCGCGGCTTGATGTCGAAAGCGCCGTCATGGCGCACATCGGCCAAGCCGTGCTGCCAGCGCAGCGCAGCAGCCAGCGCGATCATCGCGCCGTTGTCGGTACACAAGTGCAAGGGCGGATAGTGCACGCGGGCGCCGATGCGCGCTGCGCCTGCATTCAGCGTTTCACGCAAGCGCAGGTTGGCGCCCACGCCGCCGGCCACCACCACGCGGCGCAAGCCGCTGTCCTTCAGCGCACGCAGCGTCTTGGTTACCAGCACATCGACGATCGCGGCTTGCGTAGACGCTGCCAGGTCGGCCACGTTGTCGGCCGTGGGCGCAGCGCCCAGCTTGCGGTGCGCCGTCAGCACGGCGGTTTTCAAACCGGCGAACGAGAAGTCGAGATTGCCGCTGTGCAGCAGAGGCCGCGGCAGTGCGAATGCCTTGTCGTTGCCTTGGCTCGCCAGCCGCGCCAGCGCCGGGCCCCCGGGGTAGCCCAGGCCCATGAGCTTGGCGCTTTTGTCGAAAGCCTCGCCAGCAGCATCGTCGATGGTTTCGCCCAGCAGCGTGTAGCGGCCCACGCCTTCGACCTGCATCAGCTGCGTGTGGCCGCCAGAGACCAGCAGGGCGATGAACGGGAATTCAGGGGCGTCGGCATCCAGAAATGGCGACAACAAGTGACCTTCCAAGTGGTGCACGCCCAGCGTCGGCTTGCCCAGCGCTGCGCCAAGTGCCACGGCCACGCCAGCGCCCACCAGCAAAGCCCCGGCCAGGCCGGGCCCGCGGGTGTAGGCCACCAAGTCGATGTCGGCCAGGCTGCAACCGGCAGCTTCCAGGACCTGGCGCGTCAACGGCAGCACGCGCCGAATGTGGTCGCGCGAAGCCAGTTCTGGCACCACACCGCCGTAGGCGGCATGCATTTCAACCTGGCTGTGTAGCGCATCAGCCAGCAGTGTGGGGGCTTCGCCCTCGGTGGCCTGCACCAGGGCAACGCCGGTTTCGTCGCACGACGACTCGAAGGCCAGAACTTTCATTTCGCGATCGAAAAGAATTTGGGCATGTCGCTTGCTAGATGGAACTTGGCACCGCGCGGCGGTGTCTGTCTATCTCCTCAGCAGGGCTTCGGCCCTCTCAGCCCCCGGGTGCTTCACGGCCTGGGGGCTTTTTTTAGTGATTTTCCCTGGCGTGATTGATCGTGTATTTCGGGATCTCGATCGTCACGTCTTCATTGGAAAGGATGGCCTGGCAGCTCAGGCGCGAGGTTGGCGTCAGGCCCCAGGCGCGGTCGAGCAGGTCTTCTTCGCTTTCGTCCATCTCGCCCAGCGACTTCAAGCCTTCTTTGACGATGACGTGGCAGGTGGTGCAGGCACAGCTCATCTCGCAGGCGTGTTCGATGGCGATGCCGTTCTCGATCAGCGCCTCGCAGACGGAAGTGCCGCTGGGAATGTCCAGCGTGGCGCCTGCGGGGCAAAGCTCGGCGTTGGGAAGGATGCGGATGATGGGCATAGGGTTCAGATCTCGTCGAGCGTACGGCCAGACAGCGCTTGCCGAATACCCTGGTTCATGCGGGCAGCAGCAAACGCTTCGGTGCTTTCGGCCACCGCCAGCACAGCGGCTTCGATGGCCGTGGCGTCGCTGCCGGCGGCTGTGCTTTCCAGCTCCGCCAGCAGCAATTCAATGACTTCTGGTTCGCCAGCTTCCAGCAAACCGCGGTCGGCTGCCAGCGCAGAGCGCGTGGCCAGAAGCATGCGCTTGGCGTCTACTTGTGCCTCACGCAAAGAACGTGCGGCCATGTCGCCTTCGGCATGGGCAAAGCCGTCTTTCAGCATTTGCGCGATCTGGTCTTCTGCCAGACCATAGCTGGGCTTGACGACGACACTGGCTTCCACGCCCGAGCCCAGCTCGCGTGCGCTGACGCTGAGCAGTCCGTCGGCATCGACCTGAAAGCTGACGCGGATGCGTGCCGCACCAGCCACCATCGGCGGAATGCCGCGTAGCTCGAAGCGCGCCAGGCTGCGGCATTCGCTGACCAGGTCGCGTTCACCTTGCACCACATGAATGGCCATGGCGGTCTGGCCATCCTGAAAGGTCGTGAAGTCCTGCGCCTTGGCCACGGGGATGGTGGTGTTGCGCTCGATCACGCGTTCGACCAATTCGCCCATGGTTTCCAGGCCCAGGCTGAGCGCGATGACGTCGAGCAACAGCAAGTCGCCATCGCGGCTGTTGCCAGCCAGGGCGTTGGCCTGAATAGCCGCGCCGATGGCCACCACCTCGTCGGGGTTCACATTGGTCAGCACCGGGCGGCCGAAGAGTTCGCTCACACAGTCACGCACCAAAGGCATGCGCGTGCTGCCACCGACCATGACCACGCCCTGCACTTCGTCTCGCGCCAATTGCGCGTCACGCAGCACTTTGCGAACCGCGGCCAGCGTGCGATCGACCAGGGGCTGGGCCAGCGTGTCGAGTTGGGTGCGCGAAACCGCGACCTCAGCGCGCCCGCCAGCCAGTTCAGCGCGCCAAACCGTTTGCGGTGCATCACTCAAGGCTTCTTTGGCGGCGCGGGCTGCCAGCAATGCAGCGCGTTTGTCATGACCGCTCATGACATGCACGCCGGCTTGCGCGCCGGCTTGCGCACCAGCTTGCGCACCAGCTTGCAACAGCGCCCAGTCGGCCAAGGCCTGATCGATGTCGTCGCCACCCAGCGATGAATCGCCGCCCGTGGCCACCACCTCGAATACGCCTGCCTGCAAGCGCAGCAGGCTGATGTCAAACGTGCCGCCGCCCAGGTCGTAGACGGCATACAAACCTTCGCTGCCGTTGTCCAAGCCGTAGGCCACGGCTGCGGCGGTGGGTTCGCTGATCAGGCGCAGCACGTTCAACCCGGCCAGTTGTGCGGCGTCTTTGGTCGCCTGGCGCTGCGCGTCGTCGAAGTAGGCCGGAACAGTGATCACGACGCCGAAAACTTCGTCATCGAAGCTGTCTTCGGCGCGCTGGCGCAAGGTCGCCAGAATTTCGGCTGAAACTTCCACCGGCGTTTTTTCACCGTCGCGCGTGGCCAGGGCCAGCATGCCTGGGCGATCGACAAAGCGGTAAGGCAGCTTGGCAGCATCCCGCACATCGGCCAGTTGGCGGCCCATGAAGCGCTTCACAGAAACAATGGTGTTCTCTGCATCCTCGGCTTGCGCGGCATACGCGGCGCGGCCGATCTGGCGGCGACCGTTGTCCATGTAGCGCACGGCCGATGGCAACAGCACCTGGCCGGCTCCGTCAGGCAGGCATTCGGCCACGCCATTGCGCACTGCGGCCACCAGCGAATGGGTAGTGCCCAGGTCGATACCTACGGCGATGCGCCGTGTGTGCGGGTCCGGCGACTGACCGGGTTCGGAGATTTGCAGCAGAGCCATGGAAAAGGGAGAAGTGGATCTAGCGGTTGGGGTCGAGCGCGTCTAGCCGGCGGTCGATGTCTTGCTGGAAGCGGCGCATGAACATCAGCGCCCGCACTTGCTGGGCCGCCGCTGCGGGCTGGCCGTCTTCGTCCAGCAGCCGGGCGGCATCGGTCAGGCTGGCCTCTTGCTGCGCGTTCAGTTCAGTTTGCAACGCTTGTACGTCTGCCAGTGTTCGCGCATCTTCCAAAGACTCGCGCCAAGCCATCTGTTGCATTAAAAAATGCGCCGGCATGGCCGTATTGCGTTCGGCATCGACTGAAGCACCGCGCAGCTCACACAAGTAAGCCGCGCGGTTCATCGGTTCTTTCAGCCGCTGATAGGCCTGGTTCACACGAACCGCCCACTGCATCGCCACACGTTGTGCCGAAGTGCCCTGGGCGGCGAACTTGTCGGGGTGCGTGGCCGCCTGCAAGCGCCGCCATTGCGCATCGAGTTGCGCACGGTCCACCGCAAACTGCTGGGGCAGGCCGAAAAGCGTGAAGTCGTCGCTGTCCAGTCGAAGGCTTGGTTCAGTTACGCGCTCATTCACCCGCTCATTCACCCGCTCATGCACCCCATCAGACGCGGAAAGATTCACCGCATCCGCAGCGATCTTTCTCGCGCGGGTTGTAGAACTTGAAGCCTTCGTTCAAGCCTTCGCGCACGAAGTCCAGTTCAGTGCCGTCGATGTAGGGCAAGCTTTTCGGATCGACCAGCACTTTCACGCCATGGTCCTCGAAGATCACGTCTTCGGGTGCCACGTCGTCGGCGTATTCCAGTTTGTAGGCCAGGCCTGAACAGCCGGTGGTCTTCACGCCTAAGCGCACGCCCACGCCTTTGCCGCGCCTGTCGATGTAGCGCGAGACATGGCGGGCCGCCGCCGGGGTCAGGGTCACGGGCATGTTCGTCCTCAAGCCACCGTGGCGCTGTGCCTGGTCTTGTAGTCCAGCACGGCGGCCTTGATGGCGTCTTCAGCCAGGATGCTGCAGTGGATCTTCACGGGCGGCAGCGCCAGCTCTTCGGCAATCTGCGTGTTCTTTATCGTCGCTGCTTCGTCCAGCGTCTTGCCCTTCACCCATTCGGTGACGAGCGAGCTCGACGCGATGGCCGAGCCGCAGCCGTAAGTCTTGAAGCGTGCGTCCTCGATCAGCCCGGTGACCGGGTTGACCTTGATCTGCAGCTTCATCACGTCGCCGCAAGCCGGCGCTCCGACCATGCCGGTGCCCACGCTGTCGTCGCCCTTTTCGAAGCTGCCGACATTGCGGGGGTTTTCGTAGTGGTCAACGACCTTTTCGCTGTAAGCCATGGTGTTTGCTCCTTGTGCGTAGTTGTCAGTGGGCAGCCCACTGAATGGTGCTGATGTCAATTCCATCCTTGAACATTTCCCACAGTGGGGAAAGTTCGCGCAGCTTGGCCACCCGGTCTTGCAGCGTGGCCACGGCGTAGTCGATTTCCTCGACCGTGGTGAATCGGCCGATGGTCATGCGCAGGCTGGAATGAGCCAACTCGTCGCTGCGACCCAGGGCACGCAGCACATAGCTGGGCTCCAGGCTGGCGCTGGTGCAGGCGGACCCGGAAGACACGGCCAAGCCCTTCACGCCCATGATCAGCGATTCGCCTTCGACGAAATTGAAGCTGGCATTCACGTTGTGCGGCACGCGGTGCTCGCTGTCGCCGTTGATGAAGACCTGCTCGATGTTGGCAATACCGTCGAGCAGCCGCTTTTGCAGCATGCGGATGCGCTCGATCTCGGTGCCCATCTCGTTCTTGGCAATCTCGAAAGCCAGGCCCATACCCACGCATTGGTGCGTGGGCAGGCTGCCAGAGCGCATGCCGCGCTCGTGCCCGCCGCCATGCATCTGCGCCTCTAGACGGATGCGCGGCTTCCGGCGCACATACAAGGCACCGATACCTTTGGGGCCGTAAGTCTTGTGGCTGGCCAGGCTCATCAGGTCAACCGGCAGGGTCTGCAGGTCGATCGCAACCTTGCCGGTGGCTTGCGCCGCATCCACATGCAAGAACACGCCGCGCTCTCGGCATAGGTTGCCGATGGCGACGATGTCCTGAATGACGCCGATTTCGTTATTGACGAACAGGATCGACGCCAGCGTGGTGTCGGGCCGAAGTGCCGCCTTGAACTTTTCCAGGTCGAGCAGGCCGTTCTCTTCGACATCGAGGTAAGTGACCTCGAAGCCCTGACGCTCCAGCTCGCGCATGGTGTCGAGCACGGCCTTGTGCTCGGTCCGCAGCGTGATCAGGTGCTTGCCGCGGCTGGCGTAAAAGTTCGCCGCACCCTTGATGGCCAGGTTGATCGATTCCGTGGCACCACTGGTCCAGACAATTTCGCGCGGATCAGCGTTGATCAAGCCGGCGACTTGTTCACGCGCCTTCTCGACAGCGGCTTCCGCTTCCCAGCCCCAGGCGTGGCTGCGACTGGCAGGGTTGCCGAAGTGCTCGCGCAGCCAGGGGATCATCGCCTCGACCACACGGGGGTCGCAGGGCGTCGTGGAACCGTAGTCCAGGTAAATGGGGAAATGCGGGGTCATGTCTTCAACGTCCCTTGCTTCGTTAGCTTCGATTAGTTCGGTGATCAGGATTGCTTTGATAGAACGCCACCCAGGGCGAACACGGAATTCGGCGCGGTGATCTTGATCGGCTTGACCACCGGCTGGCTGGAGATGGCGCGCTTGATCGGCGCTTCGTCGATCGAAATACCTTTGGCCAGCTGCTCGTCGACCAGCTTCTTCAGCGAAATCGACTGCAGGTAATCAATCATCTTGGTGTTCAGGCTGGCCCACAGGTCGTGCGTCATGCACTTGCCGCTGTCCTCGCCCATACAGCCTTCCTTGCCGGCGCAATCGGTGGCGTCGATGGGCTCGTCCACGGCGGTGATGATGTCGGCGACGCTGATCTCGGCCGCACCGCGACCCAGCGAATAGCCACCACCCGGCCCGCGTGTGCTTTCCACCAGCTCATGCCGGCGCAACTTGCCGAACAGCTGCTCCAGGTAAGAAAGCGAAATCTGCTGGCGCTGGCTGATCGCCGCCAGAGCGACAGGGCCTGCGTTGGAACGCAGGGCCAAGTCGATCATCGCGGTGACGGCGAAGCGGCCTTTGGTGGTAAGTCGCATATGTAATCTCCTGCAGTTGGCTTGACCAACCGGCTGTTGACCGAAGAAGAGCACCAATCAACCGGGTGCATGCTTGTCGGATGCGGCGGGGCCGGCGTTTGTTCCCAACCATTTTGGTCAAGTATGCCTTTAGCCGACTAATTTAGTCAAGCTTTCCCGCTCGCGAAAGGGCTTGGACCTGCGTCACCAGACCGTCGCAGGCCTGCTCTACCAGGTCCAGCACGCGATCGAAACCCGCGGGGCCACCGTAATAAGGGTCGGGCACCTGAGTGACACCGGGTTCGCCCAGCGCGTGATTCAGCAGCAATGACATGCGCGCCCTGGCACCTTCTGGCGCTTTGCGGTGCAGCCAGGCCAGGTTGTCGTCGTCCATGGCCAGCACCCAATCAAAGTGCAGGAAATCGTCGGCCTGCACGGGCCGGGCGCGCAACGCGTTCAGCGCGTAGCTGCGTCTGGCGCCCGCGGCTACAGCGCGCGGGTCTGGCGCTTCACCCGTGTGATAGCCGTGGGTGCCAGCCGAGTCCACCTCCACCCGATCGGCCAGCCCCGCCGCCTGCAGCTTGCTGCGCAGCACGGCTTCTGCCGTGGGCGAGCGGCAGATGTTGCCCATGCAGACCATCAACACGCGCAGTTTCGGTGGTGCTTGCGCGCCTGCTTCATCGCGCTGGAACAAGCGCTTGAGCCCGCCGATCACCGCTTGCGGCCCAGGCCTGCAGGCACTGGCGTCACTGAGGGCATCAAGGGCACTGAGGGCACCAAGGGCACCAAGGGCACCAAGGGCACCACATTGAGGTCATGCCCAGGCGCCCCGAACGCCTGCTCGCGCAGCAGTCCCAGCTGGTCGCGTACGCGCGCGGCCTTCTCGAATTCCAGGTTGCGCGCGTGGTCGAGCATTTGCTTTTCCAGCAGCTTGATGCGCTTGCCCAGGTCTTTCTCGCTCATGCCTTCGACCTCGGCCGCCGCCTGCGCGTTCTTCAAGTCGTCCTTGGCGGTCTTGTCCGACACCACGCCGTCGATCAGGTCGCGAATCTTCTTGTTCAGCGCCTTGGGCGTGATGCCCATGGCCAGGTTGTGCGCGATCTGCTTGTCGCGCCGGCGCTCGGTTTCGCCGATGGCGGCCTTCATGCTGTCGGTCATCTTGTCGGCATACAGGATCGCGCGACCGTTCAGATTACGCGCCGCGCGGCCGATGGTCTGGATCAGGCTGCGCTCGGAACGCAAAAAACCTTCCTTGTCGGCGTCCAGAATGGCCACCAGGCTCACTTCCGGCAGGTCCAGGCCTTCGCGCAGCAGGTTGATGCCCACCAGCACGTCGAAGATGCCCAAGCGCAGGTCGCGCAGGATTTCCACGCGTTCCACCGTGTCGATGTCGCTGTGCAAGTAGCGCACTTTCACGCCGTTGTCGGACAAGTAATCCGTCAGCTGCTCGGCCATGCGCTTGGTCAGCGTGGTGATCAGCACCCGCTCGGCCTTGTCCACGCGGATGCGGATTTCCTGCAGCACGTCGTCCACCTGGTGTGCGGCAGGGCGAACTTCCACCTCGGGGTCGATCAGCCCCGTGGGCCGAACGAGCTGCTCCACCACCTGCCCTGCGTGTTCTTTCTCGTAGTTCGCCGGCGTGGCTGAAACGAACACCAGTTGTCGCATCTTGCCCTCGAACTCGTCGAACTTCAGCGGCCGGTTGTCCAGTGCACTGGGCAGGCGAAAGCCGTATTCGACCAGCGTGGTCTTGCGCGCACGGTCGCCGTTGTACATGCCGCCGAACTGGCCGACGAGCACATGGCTTTCGTCCATGAACATCAGCGCGTCCTTGGCCAGGTAGTCCACCAGCGTAGGCGGCGGGTCGCCGGGCTTGGCGCCGCTCAAGTGCCGGCTGTAGTTCTCGATGCCTTTGCAGTGCCCCACTTCCTGCAGCATTTCCAGATCAAAGCGCGTGCGCTGTTCCAGGCGCTGGGCTTCCACCAACTTGCCGCTTTTCACCAGCTCGTCCAGGCGCTGGCGCAGTTCGTCCTTGATGGTGGTGATGGCGTCCACCACCCGTTCTCGCGGGGTCACGTAATGGCTGCTGGGGTAGACCGTGAAGCGCGGAATCTTCTGCCGCACCTTGCCTGTCAGGGGGTCCAGCAACTGCAGGCTCTCGATCTCGTCGTCGAAGAGCTCGATGCGCAGGGCCAGCTCGCTGTGCTCGGCCGGGAAAACGTCGATGGTGTCGCCGCGCACGCGGAAGGTACCGCGGCTGAAGTCCATCTCGTTGCGCTTGTATTGCATGCGGATGAGCTGCTGGATCAGGTCGCGCTGGCTCATGCGGTCAGACACGCGCAGCGTCATCACCATCTTGTGATAGTCGGCCGGGTTGCCGATGCCGTAGATGGCGCTGACGCTGGCTACGATAACCACGTCGCGCCGCTCCAGCAGACTCTTGGTGGCCGACAAGCGCATCTGCTCGATGTGCTCGTTG
Source organism: Burkholderiales bacterium (assembly GCA_038209585.1). GTDB lineage: Bacteria > Pseudomonadota > Gammaproteobacteria > Burkholderiales > Burkholderiaceae_C > Rubrivivax. Next base: position 24,821 of record JBBQXN010000025.1, on the reverse strand, counting down.
ATGGCGCTGTCCTTTTCGATGAACAGGTCGCGCTGCGGCACATAGGCCTCGGGCTGGTAGTAGTCGTAGTAGCTGACGAAATACTCGACCGCATTCTTGGGGAAGAACTCGCGGAATTCGCTGTAAAGCTGTGCCGCCAAGGTTTTGTTGGGCGCAAAAACGATGGCCGGCCGGCCCATGCGGGCAATGACATTGGCCATGGTGAACGTCTTGCCCGAGCCCGTGACGCCCAGCAAGGTTTGATAAGCCAGGCCGTCTTCGATACCTTCAGACAGCTGGGCAATGGCCGTGGGCTGGTCGCCTGCCGGCGGATAAGGCTGGAACAGTTGAAAGGGCGAATCGGGAAATGAAACGAACGCACCGGAAGCCTGTTCCGCTGTTTCAGCCGCTGTTTCGGGTTCAACGGCCTTCAGGTCCGGCGCAAGGGGAGCCGTGGCAGTCATCGGAGCGTCCTAAAATTGGTTGGCAACCTGCCAGCCTACATCAGCCCACGAAAGACCACGATGCCTTTGTTCACTGCCGTCGAAATGGCCCCGCGCGACCCGATCCTGGGTATCAGCGAACAGTTCAATGCCGACACCCACCCTGCGAAGGTGAACCTGGGCGTGGGCGTGTACTTTGACGAGGCCGGCAAGCTGCCGGTGCTGGGCTGCGTGGCGGCTGCAGAAAAGCAGTTGCTGCAGGCGCCCAAGGCCAAGGGCTACCTGCCCATCGACGGCATCGCGGCTTACGACAAAGCCGTTCAGAGCCTGGTTTTCGGTGTCGACAACCCCGCGCTGCAAGCCGGACGCGTGGCTACGGTGCAGGCCTTGGGTGGCACGGGCGGGCTGAAGCTGGGTGCCGACTTCCTGAAGAAACTGAACCCCACCGCCAAAGTCCTGATCAGCGACCCGAGCTGGGACAACCACCGCGGCCTGTTCGGCAGCGCCGGCTTCGAGGTCCAGTCCTACCCCTACTACGACCCCGCCACGCGTGGCGTGCGCTTCGGTGAAATGCAGGCGACGCTGGATGCGGCAGCCGCCGGCACCGTGGTGGTACTTCACGCCTGCTGCCACAACCCCACCGGCTGCGACCTCAGCCAGGCGCAATGGCAGCAGGTAGTGGCCAGCTGCCAGGCTCGCGGGCTGGTGCCATTCCTGGACATGGCCTACCAAGGCTTCGGCGACGGCATTGCTGAAGACGGCGCCGTCATCGGTCAGTTCCTGGCCAGCGGCATCGACTTCCTGGTATCGACTTCGTTTTCCAAGAGCTTTTCGCTTTACGGCGAACGCGTGGGCGCGCTCAGCGTGGTGTGCGGCAACACCGAAGAAGCGGGCCGCGTGCTGTCGCAACTGAAGATCGTCATCCGCACCAACTACAGCACGCCGCCCACCTTTGGCGCCACGCTGGTGGCTACGGTGTTGACCACGCCTGAACTCCGCGCGATGTGGGAAACCGAACTCGCCGGCATGCGTGAGCGCATCCGCAGCATGCGCGCCGCGCTGGTGGACAAGCTGCGTGCTGCCGGCGCGGAACGTTCGAAAGGCGACCTGGACTACATCAACCGCCAGAAAGGCATGTTCAGCTATTCGGGCCTGACACCCCCGCAAATGCAGCGTTTGCGTTCTGAATTCGGTGTGTATGGTCTGGATTCGGGCCGCATCTGCGTGGCCGCGCTGAACACCCGCAATCTCGACGCGGTGGTCGCCGGGCTGGTGCAGGTGATGGCCGACTCGCAGACATCTGAGTAGGTCAGTTTGCTGCACTGCAGCAATTGCCTTACATTCAGAGACTGCTTATTGCGACCGGAAAACCTCATGCTGTATCAACTCTATGAAGCCCAGCGCGCCCTGATGGCGCCGTTCTCGGAATTCGCGAGCGCTACGGCCAAGCTGTATGACCACCCGCTTTCTCCCTTCGCGCAGATGCCGATGGCCGAACGCATGTCTGCCGGCTTCGACCTGCTGCACCGGCTGGCCAAGGAATACGAGAAGCCGCCGTTCAATATCGTCAGCGCGCTGGTGGGTAACGTGGATGTGGCTGTGCAAGAGCAAGTAGCGCTGGCCAAGCCTTTTTGCCGGTTGCTGCGCTTCAAGCGCTTCACTGACAACGAAACAGCGCTGGCGACGATGAAGGGCCAGCCTACCGTGCTGGTGGTGGCGCCGCTTTCTGGCCACCATTCGACCTTGCTCCGAGACACCGTCAAGAGCCTGCTGCAAGACCACAAGGTCTACATCACCGACTGGACCGACGCGCGCATGGTGCCCTTGTCCGAAGGTGCGTTTCACCTGGACGATTACGTCGAATACGTGCAGGAGTTCATCCGCCACATCGGCCCGAATGTGCATGTGATCTCCGTCTGCCAGCCTACCGTGCCGGTGCTGGCCGCAGTGTCTTTGATGGCCAGCCGGGGCGAGGCCACGCCTTTGACCATGACGATGATGGGTGGCCCCATCGACGCGCGCAAATGTCCGACGGCAGTGAACAACCTGGCCACCAACAAGAGTCACAGCTGGTTCGAGAACAACGTCATCTTTCGCGTGCCGGGCAACTTCCCTGGTGCTGGCCGCGCGGTCTATCCGGGTTTTTTGCAGCACGCCGGCTTCGTGACCATGAACCCCGACCGGCATGTCAGCAGCCACTACGACTACTTCCAGGACCTGATCAAGGGCGACGACGGCAGCGCCGATTCGCACCGCCAGTTCTACGACGAATACAACGCCGTGCTGGACATGCCAGCCGAGTACTACCTGGACACCATCAAGACCGTTTTCCAGGATTTCGCACTCGTCAACCACAGCTGGGTTGTCAAGGGGGAGCCGGTGCGCCCGCAAGACATCACCAGCAGCGCCCTGCTGACCATTGAAGGTGAACTGGACGACATCTCTGGCGCTGGCCAGACGCAAGCCGCGCACGATTTGTGCGAAGGCATCCCCAAGGCACGCCGCTTCCATTACGACGTGGAAGGCGCAGGCCACTACGGCATCTTCAGCGGCCGGCGCTGGCGCGACCTGGCCTACCCGGAAGTGCGCGACTTCATTGCGCGTTTCGATTTGGCCAAGACCCAAGCTGCAACCCCTGCAGCCAAAGGTCAGGCGCGCCTGAGCGCCGTGAAGACCGCGCGCAGCCGCTGACGCCCGGGCTGCCCTTGGCCCAGGCGCTTGAAGCCGCGCTGAACGCGGCACTGCCGCAAACGCAGTGCACGCGTTGCGGCTACCCCGATTGCCGCAGCTATGCCCGGGCGATAGCAGAAGGCGTTGCCGCCATCAACCGTTGCCCGCCCGGTGGCGCACAAGGCATCGCGCGGCTGGCAGCCATCACTGGACAAAACGTCTTGCCCCTGGACGCGAACCACGGCGTTGAAGGCGAGCGCATGCTGGCCGTCATTGACGAAGACTGGTGCATCGGCTGCACCTTGTGCATCAAGGCCTGCCCGGTGGACTGCATCGTCGGCGCGTCCAAGCAGATGCACACCGTCATCAATGAATGGTGCACGGGCTGCGAACTCTGCCTGCCGGCCTGCCCCGTGGACTGCATCAGCCTGGTGCCCGTGACGCCCGGGCACAGCGGTTGGCAGGCCTGGAGCGCCGAGCAAGCCGACACGGCAGCACAGCGCTACGCCGACCATGGTTTGCGCCTGAGCCGAGAAAAACAGGAAAGCGACGCCAGGCTGGGTGCATTGGCTTCGAGAAAAACCAGCGGCGGTTGAAGCTTGAACACCACCCAGATAGAGACCTTCTTCGCCACGCTGGCTGCAGCCAACCCGCAGCCGCAGACCGAACTGGTCTATAGCAACACCTTCGAACTGCTGGCAGCCGTGCTGCTCTCGGCACAGGCCACCGACGTGAGCGTGAACAAGGCCACACGCAGGCTGTTTGCACTGGCCAACACGCCGCAGAAGATGCTGGACCTGGGACTCGACCGCGTCACCGATCTCGTTCGCACCATCGGCCTGTTTCGCACCAAGGCCAAGAACCTGATGGCGACCTGCGAGATTCTGGTGAACCAGCACGGCGGCGAGATTCCGCGCACGCGCGAGGCGCTGCAGGCCCTGCCCGGCGTGGGCCGCAAGACGGCCAATGTGGTGCTCAATGTGGCCTTCGGTGAGCCTGCCATGGCGGTGGATACGCACATCTTCCGCGTCAGCAACCGCACAGGCCTGGCGCCGGGCCGCGACCCGCTGGCCGTGGAACTGGGCCTGATGCGTCGCGTGCCGCCGCGCTATCTGGTGGATGCCCACCACTGGCTCATCCTGCACGGCCGCTATGTCTGCATGGCCAGGCAGCCGCAGTGCCAGGTCTGCAGCGTCAGCCAGTGCTGCGACGAAGGTCGAAAGCGGCAAAAGCAGCTGAAAGCGGGCTCCTACAATCCAGTGCAGACGAATGTCCGGGAATAGGCCAGCCCCATGTCGAAGCTAGAAGATCTCGCTGAACGCGTTGGACGCCTGGTTTTGCGGCATGGCGAATTGCAGCGCACGTCAGCCTTGGTCGAAGCGGAACTTCAGGCCGTGAGCGCAGAGCGAGACAGTCTGCGGTCCCGCTTGGCTGCAGCGCGAACGCGAGTCGATGCCTTGCTGCAGCGCCTGCCGGCTGAAAAGCAAGACGAGAAGCAAGACGAACAAGGCAGGGCGTGAAGCAGATCGAAGTCATCATTCTCGGCCAAGCCTATGTACTGGGCTGCCCCGAAGGCGGCGAGTCGCTGCTGCGCGCAGCGGTAGCCAGCGTGGACAAAGAAATGGTCGGTATCCGCGAGGCTGGCAAGGTCAAGGCACGCGAACGCATTGCCGTGCTGGCCGCCTTGAACCTGGCCTACCAACTGGCAGAACGCGGCCCTGCGCCTGGTATGCCGGCGCCTGCTGCGACCCCCGCAGTTGATCTGGACGCACTCATCCGCAGCGTCGACGAAGTGCTGGCTGAAGATGGGCGTTTGCTGTGACTTTGAGCGCAACCCGCAAACCGCAGCGCGTGTCTAGAATGCAGTTGTCCGTCGTGATTACGTGAGCTCTATATTTCCTTGGACCGATGCTCAATGAGCCAGGGCTTGGAACATTGCCGGGCTGGTGTGATCGTCTCGCGTCAGATGAACCCGAGGCTTGGCTGACCTCGCCCACCTGAACTTCCCTGAGGGTTCAGGAATGCGGCTTACGGATCACGGCGGACACCTTATCTCGAACAATTTTTCTCAGTGGCTGATGAAGCGCAAGCCTGAGAAGCGGAGCGCAAGCCCGAGAAGCGCAAGCCCGACGAGCGCAAGCCCGACGAGGCCTCCATCGTCTTTCCTGTTGCTGCTCACGGTGGCGATCGCTTTGTTGGACGCGCCTGCCCTTGACTGATTTCGGCCTCAGCCTGACCCTCATCCTGGAACTGCTGGCCCTGGGCATGTTGGGCGGTTTTCTGGCCGGTTTGCTGGGTGTGGGCGGCGGCATGATGATGGTGCCGTTCATGACCGCCATCGTCAGCAGCCGCGGCGTGCCGCCCTCGCTGGCGGTGAAGATCGCCATCGCCACGTCGATGGCCACCATTCTTTTCACCTCGCTTTCCAGCCTGCGCGCCCACCACCGCCTGGGCGCCGTGCGCTGGGATCTGGTGCGCGGCCTGACGCCGGGCATCGTCCTGGGCGGGCTGGCGTCTGGGGCGGGTGCCTTTGCTCTGATCAAAGGGCAGGGCCTGGCCTTGTTCTTCGCATTCTTCATCGGCTGGTCGGCCTTGCGCATGCTGCGCAACACCAAGCCCAAGCCCGGGCGAGACATGCCAGGGCGGACGGGCCAGAGCGCCGTGGGCGCGGGGATCGGCTTCGCTTCGGGCTTGCTGGGCGCCGGCGGGGCGTTCATCTCTGTGCCCTTCATGGTCTGGTGCAACGTGCCCATTCGCCATGCGGTGGGTACCAGTGCAGCCATCGGTTTCCCCGTGGCTGCGGCAGCCACTGCGGGCTATGTCATCAGCGGCTGGGGCCTGCCACCCGCGCTGCCCGGCGTGGTGGGCTATCTGTACCTGCCGGCGCTGTGGTTGGTGGCCACGGCCAGCGTGGTGCTGGCGCCTGTGGGTGCGCGCGTGGCGCAAACCATCGACACCACCCGGCTCAAACGCTTGTTTGCGTTGCTGTTGCTGGGGCTGGCGGCATACATGCTGAAAAAGGGCTTGGCCAGCTGATTCCTGAAGCCAGGATGCGTGCGTTCAGCCTGGTCAGCGCTGGGGCTCGAAGCGGATGGCGGCCAGGGTGACCAGGTTGCCGCCACGGCGCTGCGCCTCAGCCAGTGCCGCCTCGCACGCACCCACCAGCTCGGCCTGCGACTGCGCCGTGTGCGGAAAGCTCGCCACACCCATGGCCACGCTGAAGCCGAGTTCCTGACCTTCATGCATGACGATCTGCGTGGCGCACTTGCGGCGCAATCCTTCCATGCGCGAATGCGCCGTGGCCAGACCCACACCCGACAAAAGCACCGCGAAGCGCCCTTCGGTCAGGCGGCAGGAAGCGTCCATCGCGCGCGTGCCGCTGCGCAGCAAGCCGCCCATGGCTTCGAGCACGCGGGCCTGGCCGGCCAAGCCTTGCGCCAGCACCTTCTCGTGCAGCGGGTCGGTGGCGATAAACACCAACGCAAATTCGCGGTGCTCGCGCGTGGATAAATCGACTTCGCGGCGTAGCTGGTCCTCGAAGTGCGCGCGCGAAAACAGCCCTGAAGCCGGGTCGCGCAGGGCCTGATCCGCCAATTCGCGGCGCAGGGCTTCCAGCGCCTGCTGCTGCTGCTCAATCTGCGTCAGCGCCGTGTGCAGCTGCGCTTCCTGCCGCTGCTCTTCGCTCAAATCGCGCCAGGCGCTGAAAAGCCAGCGGCGCCCGTTGGCGTCAAAGGGGCTCACCAGGCGCAGCACGCTGTAGGCCAGGCGTTCGCCACCGAGCTCGAAGCGGTGCTCGCTCACCAGGGCCTGATCCTGCGACAGCGCAGTCTGCTCGGCAGCACGCCAGGCGGTGACGAGGGCTGCATCGAACAGATCGGTATCGGTACGCCCCAGGACGGCTGGTGCGCTGTGCCCCAGCCACTGTGGGCTGACATCGGCATAACGCCCACTTTCAGCGTCTTTCAGGGCCCAACACTGGCCGCGCGCAGCGAGCAGCTGGGGCAGCAGACTGCCCATCACGCCGTCGGGCGGCTTGGGGCTGGAATAGCTGGGTGTGCTCATGGCAGGCGTGGGTACTTCGCTCAAGGGCCGCTGTGGCGCGACCCAGGGGTTCAATGGTGGCGATCTGGCGCCGGCTGGGCAAGCGCTTGCTGCTTTGGACCCCTAGTTTGAGCATTATCGGCAAGAAGCCGCGCCCGGCTTGAGGACGGGGCCGCCACGCGTGATTGATAGGCTGGCCGCCGGCGGTTGCTGCTGGCCGCGGGGGGGCTGCCAGCGCGCTCCAGGATGCGGCTGCTGATAATCAGCTGTATGCAATCATTTGATGTCGTCATCGTTGGCGCGGGGGCTGCCGGCCTGTTTTGTGCCGGCATCGCCGGGCAGCGCAGTTTGAAAGTGCTGCTGATAGACCATGCTGAAAAGTTGGCGGAAAAGATCAGAATTTCGGGTGGCGGGCGTTGCAATTTCACTAATCGTGACACCAGCCCTGCCAACTTTCTGTCGGACAACCCAGCTTTCTGTCGCTCGGCGCTGGCGCGCTACACGCCGGCAGACTTCATCGCGCTGCTGGGCCGCCACAGCGTGAGCTTTCATGAAAAGCACCGTGGCCAGCTTTTCTGCGACGACTCGGCCGAGCAAGTCATCCGCCTGTTGCAGGCTGAGTGTGCCGCCGGCGCCGTGACCCACTGGCAGCCGTGCAGCGTGACCGCCGTGCGGCAAGTGGCCGCCGGATTCGAGTTCGATACATCGCGCGGGCCTGTCAGCGCCGGCAAGCTGGTGGTGGCCACCGGCGGCCTGCCGGTGCCGAAGATCGGCGCCACCGACTGGGGCATGCGCGTGGCGCGGCAGTTCGGCCACGACGTCATCGAGCCGCGCCCCGCCCTGGTTCCGCTGTCTTTTGACCCCGCCGCCTGGGCGCCTTTTGCCAGCCTGGCAGGCCTGTCGCTGGAAGTGGCGATTGAGACCGGTTCAGGTCGCCAGCGCGGGCACTTTGTTGAAGACCTGCTCTTCACCCACCGGGGCTTGAGCGGGCCGGCTGTCTTGCAGGTGTCGAGCTACTGGCAGCCCGGCACGCCATTGCGGCTGACGCTGGCGGCCAGCAGCCTGGGCGAAACGCTGCGCGCGGCCAAGCTGAAATCGCACCGCCATCTGGGCAACGAACTGGCGCTGCACATGCCCGAGCGGCTGGCGCAAACCTGGCTGCAGGTACATGACCTGCCGGCACAACGCCCCCTGCCCGAAGTGCGCGACCGCGACCTGGCGCGCCTGGCAGAGAGCCTGGCGCGCTGGCAGGTGCAGCCCACGGGCACCGAAGGCTGGCGCAAGGCCGAAGTGATGGCCGGCGGGGTGGACACGCGCGAGCTGGATTCACAAAGCCTGGCCAGCCGCCGTGTACCCGGCCTGCACTTCATTGGCGAAGTGGTCGACGTCACCGGCTGGCTGGGCGGCTACAACTTTCAGTGGGCCTGGGCCAGCGCTGCAGCCTGCGCCAAGTCGCTGTAACGGCAAACCTTTGGCCGCATCAGGTCGGAAGCGTCTATACTTTCGGGCTTTGCTGGCTCTGCCGGCTCCAAAAGTCGCCCGAAGTAGTCCAAAAACGTTCGACTTCGGACAAAGTTGGCCTTGAGGCAGGCGCGCAATGACTTCTTGTTGCACGCTTTCAGGGCATCACGACTCGAAGCCCATCACAGGATCCCCCAAGACATGACCACCATCCGCGTCAAAGAGAACGAACCTTTCGATGTTGCCCTGCGCCGCTTCAAGCGCACCATCGAGAAGATCGGCCTGCTGACCGAATTGCGCGCCCGTGAGTTCTACGAGAAGCCCACGTCCGAGCGCAAGCGCAAAAAAGCTGCGGCTGTGAAGCGTCACTTCAAGCGCGTGCGCAGCATGCAGCTTCCGAAGAAGATGTACTGAACCCCATGGGCCGCCTGGCTGGCCCTTTGGTTGTTCTTACATTTTTTGCTTGATCAGCCCGCGCCGGAACTCCGCCGCGGGTTTTTCAGTTTGACCGGAGCCCCCGCATGAGTTTGAAGGACCGCATCACCGAAGACATGAAGGCCGCCATGCGGGCCAAGGACAGCGAGCGCCTGTCCACCATCCGCATGCTGCTGGCCGCATGCAAGCAGCGCGAAGTCGACGAACGCATCGTGCTGGACGACGCTGCTGTCGTGGCGATCATCGACAAGATGATCAAGCAGCGCAAAGACTCGGTGACCGCTTTCGAAAGCGGTGGCCGCGAAGACCTGGCCGCCAAAGAACGCGCCGAACTCGTGGTGTTGCAAGCCTATCTGCCGCAACGCATGAGTGAGACAGAGATCGCTGAGGCCGTGGCCGCCGTGGTGCAAGCCGCTGCGGCCGAACTGGGCCGCGCGCCCGGCCCAGGCGACATGGGACGCGTGATGGGCAGCGTGAAGGCACAGCTTGCCGGGCGCGCCGACATGGGCCTGTTGTCTGCGGCCGTGAAGTCGGCTTTGTCTTCGTCTGTAGCCAAGTAAACACCATGAGTGACACACTGCCCCTGCGCGCCGTCGCGCCCGACGTCTGCGTCGCCCCTCAGCTCGGTCCCCAAGCGATGGCAGAAGCGGCGCGTGCCGGCTTTCGCAGCGTGGTCAACAACCGGCCCGACTTCGAGGGCGAAAGCGATCAGCCCACCAACGCCGACATGGAAGCGGCCGCCCGCGCTGCAGGGCTGGAATACCGGTTCTTGCCGGTGGACGGGGGCTACCAGTCGCCGGAGGAAATTGCTGCCTTTGCCCAGATGCTGGCCGAGCTGCCTCGGCCGATCCTGGCCTTCTGCCGCTCGGGCGCGCGCTCTGCGCGGCTGTTTGCGGCTGCCCAGGCGCTCTGACGCCGCATGGGCGCCCTGCTGGCCTTGTCCAAGGCGGTGGATTGGTTCAACGAACGGCTGGGCAGGCTGATCGGCTGGCTGGTGCTGGCGGCGGTGTTGATCAGCGCCGGCAACGCCATCATGCGCAAGGCATTCGACATCAGCTCGAACGCCTATCTCGAGGTGCAGTGGTACCTGTTTGCCGCCGTGTTCATGCTCGGTTCGGGCTATGTCTTTTTGCGCAACGGCCATGTGCGCATCGACTTTCTTTCGGGCAAGCTCACACCGCGCACCAACGCCGCGATCGACGCTTTCTTCATGGTGGTCTTCACCATTCCGCTGTGCATCATCTTGATCAGCCTGGCCTGGCCGGTGTTCGAGCGAGCCTGGGTCTCAGGCGAGATGAGCCAGAACGCCGGCGGCTTGATCCGCTGGCCGGTGCTGTTGCTGATTCCCCTGGGCTTCTTCATCCTGCTGGCGCAATGCCTTTCTGAACTGATCAAACGCGTGGCCTTCCTGACAGGTCACCGGGACAGCCCCTTCAGCGGCGTGGACGGCAAGAGCGAACAAGAAAGCCTGGCCCTGCTGGCTGAAGAAGCAGCGCGCCGCGAAGAAGCGGTGATCGCTGCCAGAACATCAGAAGCTGCCGGCAAGACACCATGACCGCCTTCATCGCGCAGAACTTCGTCCCGCTGATGTTCGCGGGCTTGTTCATGATCTTGCTCACCGGCATCCCGGTGGCGTTCGGACTGGCGGCCACGGGTTTGTTGTTCGGCTTCATCGGCATGGAAGCGGGTTTGTTTCCGACCGGCCTGTTCGGGGCCCTGCCCCTGCGGGTGTTCGGCATCATGCAGAACGACACCCTGCTGGCGATTCCCTTCTTCACTCTGATGGGCATCGTGCTGGAACGCAGCGGCATGGCCGAAGACCTGCTCGAAACCGTCGGTCAGGTCTTCGGTCCCTTGCGCGGGGGTCTGGCCGTGGCGGTGGTGCTGGTGGGTGCGCTGCTGGCGGCCACCACCGGCGTGGTGGCCGCAGCCGTCATCAGCATGGGCCTGATCTCGCTGCCGATCATGCTGCGCTATGGCTACAACCGCACCATCGCCACCGGCACCATCACGGCCAGCGGCACGCTGGCGCAGGCGCTGCCCCCTTCCCTGGTGCTGATCGTGCTGGCCGACCAACTCGGGCGCTCAGTCGGCGACATGTACGCCGGCGCGCTGGTACCTGGCTTGCTTCTGGTGGGCCTGTACCTGACGTTCATCCTGGCCGTGGCACTCGTCAAGCCGAAGTGGGTGCCGGCCTTGCCGATGGAAGCGCGCATCTACCGCCAAAGCAATGGCGCTTCCGGCCACCGGTCGCTGTTGCTGCTGCTGCTGTTCTGCGCTGCCGTGGGTTTTGGCTGGTGGCAGGTGCACAGCGGCATCGTCGGCGGCTGGATAGGACGTGAAGGGCCAGCGCCCACTGACGAGAAGCTGATCCTGTCGATGACGATCGCCTCGCTGCTGGCCTTGTCGCTGGCCCTGGCCAACCGCCTGCTGGGCTTCGGCCTGCTGTCGCGGCTGGCTGAGCAGGTGACTTTCGTGCTCATCCCGCCGCTGGTGCTGATCTTCCTCGTGCTGGGCACGATCTTCCTGGGCATTGCCACACCCACCGAAGGCGGCGCCATGGGTGCGCTGGGGGCGCTCATCATGGCCATCGGCCGCCGCAAACTGAGCATGAAATTACTCAAGCAAGCACTCGACAGCACAGCCAAGTTGTCGGTGTTCGTGATGTTCATCCTCATCGGCAGCACGGTGTTCAGCTTCACCTTCAATGCCGCCGACGGCCACATCTGGGTCGAGCACCTGTTCGACAAGCTACCAGGCGGCCAGATGGGCTTCCTGCTGGTGGTGAACCTGCTGGTCTTCGTGCTGGGCATGTTCATCGACTTCTTCGAGATCGCCTTCATCGTCGTGCCTATCCTGGCGCCCGTGGCCGACAAGCTGGGCATCGACCTGATCTGGTTCGGCATCATCCTGGCGATGAACCTGCAGACCAGCTTTCTCACGCCGCCTTTCGGCTTCGCGCTGTTCTATCTGCGCAGCGTGGCAGCCAAGCAGGACTACGACGACCGCGTCACCGGCCAACGCATCCGCGCGGTGACGACGGCGCAGATCTACAAGGGCTCGATTGCCTTCATCATCCTGCAGGTCATCATGGTCACGGCCATCGTGCTCAACCCCGGCCTGGTCACCGGCAACATCGACAAGGGGCCGATGATCGACGCCGACAAGGCGCTGGAAAGCATGGGCCTGCCCGAGCCCAGCAATATGGACCTGCGCGAGTTGTCCGGCGAAGGCGGTGCCTCTGCACCGCCGCCGGGCGATGGCATGCAGCGTTTGCTCGAATCGATGCAACGCGACGCCGAAGCCGCAGCGAAAGCCGCCTCGGCACCCAAATAAAAAAAGCCCCGCAGTGCGGGGCTTTTTGCTGGACTGGCGGTGTTACAGCCGCTGTTGCTGCATAAAGCTGTCGAAGCGCGCTTCGGTGAAGCGGAACCACAGATTGGCTTCGCGGCGGAAGCTGGCGTAGTCGTCGTAGATCTTCTTGAATGCCGGGTTGCTGGCGCTGACCTCGCTGTACAGGGCCTGGGCTTCCTTGAACGCCGCCACCAGCACCGGGTTGGGGAAGGGCACCAGGCGTGCACCGCCGGCCACCAGGCTCTTCAGCGCTGCCGGGTTGCGTGCGTCGTACTTGGCCTGCATCTCGGTGTGCGCGAAAGCCGCAGCGCATTCGATGATGGCCTTGTTCTCGGCTGAAAGCGTGCCGTACGCCTTGGTGTTGACATACAGATCGAGCTGCGGGCCGCCTTCCCACCACCCCGGGAAGTGATAGATCGGTGCCACTTTGTTCAGACCCAGCTTCTGGTCGTCATACGGACCCACCCACTCGGCGGCGTCGATCGTGCCCTTTTCCAGCGCCTGGTAGATCTCGCCGCCGGGGATGTTCTGCGACACGGTACCCAGGCGGCCCGTCACCTTGCCGGCGAAGCCGCCTACGCGGAACTTCAGGCCCTTCATGTCCTCGACGGTCTTGATTTCCTTGCGGTACCAGCCACCCATCTGCGCACCCGTGTTGCCCATCGGGAAGCTGATGATGTTGTAGCCGGAATAGAACTCGCGCATCAGCTTCAGGCCGTTGCCGTCGTACATCCAGGCCGTCATCTGGCGGCTGTTCAGGCCGAAGGGGATGGCGCAACCCAAGGCAAAAGCGTCGTTCTTGCCAAAGTAGTAATAGGGCGCTGTATGGCCCATTTCCACGGTGCCGGACTGAACGGCGTCTACCAGGCCAGGCATCGGCACCAGCTCACCGGCGGCGTGGGTGGTGATCTCGAACTTGCCGCCACTCAGGTCTTTGACCTTGCGGGCGAAGGTATCGGCAGCGCCGAAGATGGTGTCCAGCGCTTTCGGGAAACCCGAAGTCAGTCGCCAGCGGATATTGGCCTGAGCGTGGACTACGGCCGGTGCAGCACCGGCTGCAAGAATACCGGCCAAGCCGGCACTGTGGACGAAGGAACGACGTTCCATAAATAGATCTCCTGGTTGACTAGCTCGAACGAGCCGCGCGGGGAAAGTTTCACGACGCGCCAGATTCTAGGAGCGGGGAAACAGCCAGGCTGGCCGGGCTTTCCCTTCGTTTTTTCAGCTGCCGGCGAGCTTCATGTGCCCCACCAGCACCGAGCCCACGCTCTTGCTGCCCGAGTTGTAGACGTCAGCTCCAATGGCTTCGATGTTCTTGAATATCTGCCGCAGGTTGCCGGCGATGGTCACTTCGTGCACCGGGTGCACGATCTGCCCGCCTTCGACCCAGAAGCCCGCCGCGCCGCGCGAATAGTCGCCCGTGACGTAGTTCACGCCCTGGCCCATCAGTTCGGTGACGAACAGCCCGCGCCCCATCTTGCGCAGCATCGCCGGCAGGTCGTCGCCGGGCTGGGTGAGCCGACTCGTCATCGACAGGTTCTGCGAGCCACCGGCATGGCCGGTGGTCTTCATGCCCAGCTTGCGCGCCGAATAGCTGCTGAGGAAGTAGCTTCTGCAGATGCCCCGCTCCACGATGCGCCGGGCGACGGTGAGCACGCCTTCGTCGTCGAAAGGCGCACTGCCCTTGCCTTTGAGAATGTGCGGATCCTCGGAGATGTCGATGTGCTTGGCCAGCACCGTCTTGCCCAGGCTGCCTTCCAGGAAGCTGGCCTTGCGGTACAGCGAGCCGCCTGAAGTGGCCTGCACATACGCGCCCAGCAGACCGGCTGCGGCCGTGCTCTCGAACAGCACCGGCACTTCGGCCGTGTCCACGCGGCGTGAGTTCAGGCGCGACAACGCGCGTTCGGCGGCATAGCGGCCAACGGCCACGGGGTCGGCCAGCTCTTCAGCATTGCGCATCGAGCTGTACCAGGCATCGCGCTGCATGTCGCGGCCCTTGCCGGCAATCGGCGAGACCGACAGGTAATGCCGCGAACTGCTGTAGCCGCCGCGAAAGCCGCGCGAGCTGCCAGACCAGAAATGCGCCTGCTGTGCAGAAACACCGGCACCTTCTGAATTGCTGATCTTGCGGCTGACGCCCAGCGCGGCAGCTTCACAGCGCATGGCCAGCTCAGCAGCCGCTTGCGCGTCGATGGCCCAGGGGTAGAACAGGTCCAGATCGCGCAGGGCTTGTTCGGGCGTGGCTAAATCTTCGGCGTCAGGCAGGCCGGCCGCCGGGTCTTCTGCTGTGAAGCGTGCGATGTCGTAGGCCGCCTGCACCGTCTGGCGCAGCGCGGCTGGCGAAAAGTCGGAGGTGCTGGCGTTGCCGCGACGTTGGCCCAGGTACACGCTCACGCCCAGCGACTTGTCGCGGTTGCGTTCGACGTTCTCCAGTTCGCCCTTGCGCACCGATACCGACAGGCCCACGCCTTCGGAGACTTCGGCGCCGGCATCACTGGCACCCAGCTTCTTTGCCAGGGCCAGGGTGTCTTCTACGATCTGCTGGAACTTGTCTTTGCGGTAGGCAAAGCCCTGGTCTGGACGGGATGAAGACATCGGTGGGGCGCGCAGCATGGCGGCGTTGGGGACAAGCTGCAGATGATAATCGGCACCCCTGTTGCAGCCTGCCTGGCCTGACCCGCCGCCCCACAGCCACACCGCCCATGAGCCGCCGCGCTGAATCCACCCACGAGCCTGAAGACGACACCGAAGAAGTCGAGAAGGTCGATCCTTTCGACATCCGGCCCAGCAAGACGCGCCTGAAACAGAAGTCGCATGCCTTGCAGCGTCTGGGTGTGGAGCTGACGCAAATGTCCGACGACCGGCTGTCACGCATCGAGATGCCCGAGCCCCTGCGCTATGCGCTGGATGTGTACCGCAAGACCAAGTCGCATGAAGGCAAACGGCGCCAGCTGCAGTACATCGGCAAGCTGATGCACAACGCTGATGAAGCCGTGCTGCGCGAAGCCGTGGCTGCAGCCACGCTGGGCACGGCGCAGAACACGCTGGCCCTGCACCAGGCCGAACAATGGCGGCTGGCGCTGATCACCGACGACGAGGCGATGACGCGCTGGCTGCACGAGCACCCCGAAACCGACACCCAGCAACTGCGCAGCCTGGTGCGCGCCGCGCGCCGCGACGCCGCTGGCCTGAAGCCCGAAGACCGGCAGCCCAAGAGCTACCGCGATCTGTTCCAGTTGTTACGGCCCCTGCTCGAAGCAGCGAAACCGTGAAACAGTAGAACCGTCAACCATGAGCACATTCGACACCGTCCGCATCGGCTTGCTTTCTGCCAGCGACCGCGCTGCGACTGGCGTGTACGCAGACCAGGGCATTCCGGCACTGAAGGAATGGCTGTCGCGCGCGCTGAAGAATCCCGTGGAATGGCATGAACGACTGGTGCCTGACGATGAGATGCAGATCAGCGCCGCACTGCGTTCATTGGTAGACGACGCGCAGTGCGATCTGGTGCTTACCACAGGCGGCACCGGCCCGGCACCGCGCGATGTGACGCCCGAGGCCACACTGGCCGTGGCCGACCGCGTGATGCCGGGCTTTGGCGAACAGATGCGCCAGATCAGCCTGACCTTCGTGCCCACGGCCATCCTGTCGCGCCAGGTGGGGGTGATTCGCGGGCGCAGCCTGATCATCAACCTGCCCGGCCAGCCCAAAGCGATTGCAGAAACACTGCAGGGCCTGCCCCAGGCGACGCCACCCGTGCCGGGCATTTTTGCTGCAGTCCCGTATTGCGTGGATCTGATCGGCGGTCCTTATCTGGAAACCGACGCAGCTTTGTGCAACGCATTCCGGCCAAAGTCGGCACAACGCCCGCCGGCTGCTTGAAGCAGGCAAGCGCGGCTCAAGTCGCCTGGTCTCAAGGCCATAGATGCCCGGAACGGGCTTACGCAGGTCTATCTACGCGCCATGTGATCTCACTGGAACTGCTGTGCCGCTGGAAGCGCCCGGAACGCGGCTTGCTGGGGCCGGACAAGTTCATTTCGCTGGCCGAAGATTCAGGCCTGACCGCCCCGCTGACCAGGTCGTTGCTGGGCAAGGCCTGCAAGCAAATACTGCGTTTTCCGGCGCACTGGCGGCTGTCGCTCAAGATGGCCACGCAGCAAATTCAGGACGAAAAACTGGTGCCGCAATTGCTGGCCGTGATGCAGGAAAACCATCTGCCGCCGCACCGGCCGGACATGGAGCTGACCGGGACCGCCGTGGTCAACGACAAGGCACGCGCGCGAGAAATCATCCTGGCACCGTAGCGCGCGGGCATGACGGTGACGCTGCACGACTTCGGCACCGGGTATCCCAGCCTGAGCTATCTGGCGGAGATGACCTTCGACAAGATCAAGATCGACCGCAGCTTCGTACGCACGCTGCGTGAGCGGCCTGAAAGCACCAAGATCGTCGACGCCACCCTGGGCCTCCCGTACAGCCTGGGCGTGGACACGGGGCTACCTGTTTGGCCGCCCCGTGCGCGCGCAAGATCTGCAACAGCGCATCGCGCTGGCCGCTGACCCGGTGCAGCCGCTGGACCGCCGGATGTTGGTGGACGCGCCGTTGCAAACCTGCGGCCGGCTGGCGCTACTTCACCAGCCGGCTGAGCTTGTCTGCGTCGAAGCACTCGGTGGTTTGTGCACCGCTGGGTACGCAGTCTTCGCCTGGCAATTCGCGCCCGCGTGAAGACAGCTTTTCTATGGCCTGCCATAGCAGTGTGATCTGGTGATCCTGATCCGAGGCGTTGTCGATCAGGCCTTTCATGGCCTGCGACACCGGGTCGTCGCCCTGCGTCAGGCCGTAGGCAGAAAAACCCATCTTCGCTGCCGCCGCTTCGCGCACGGTGTCGGCTTCGGCCTGGATGATGCGCGCCGGGTTGCCCACGGCCGTGGCACCTGCAGGCACGGGCTTGACGACCACGGCACTGGACCCCACGCGCGCGCCATCGCCCACGGTGAAGCCACCCAGCACCTGGGCATTGGCGCCAACGATCACGCCCTTGCCCAAAGTGGGGTGGCGCTTGGCGCCTTTGGCCAGGCTGGTGCCACCCAGCGTCACACCTTGGTAGATGGTGCAGTCGTCGCCGATCTCGGCTGTCTCGCCCACCACCACGCCCATGCCATGGTCGATGAAGACGCGGCGCCCGATGCGGGCACCAGGATGGATTTCTATACCGGTGAGAAAGCGGCCGAACTGCGAGATGAAGCGCGCTGCCCAGAACCAGCCACGGCGGTAGAAGGCATGCGCCGGCCGGTGCAGGATGAGTGCATGCAATCCGGGATAGCAGGTCAGCACCTCGAAGCCTGACCGCGCGGCAGGATCGCGTTCCAGGATGCAGCTGATGTCTTCGCGCAGGTTCTTGAACATGGGGCGGCCAGTGTAGCCAGGGCTCAGTCGGGTTGCTGTTCGAGGTGCCGGCCACCCGGCTGGTCGCAGGCGCGCGCCATGCCGCGCAGGATGTGCACTTCTTCCATGCTCAGTTCAGCACGCTGAATCAAACGCCGCAGCCTGGGTATCAGCTTTTTCGGCGCGGCGGGGTTGAGGAATCCGTTGGCCACCAGCACGGCCTGCCAATGCGCGAGCAAGCCGTCCACCGCTGCGCCGTCAGCCCGCGCCACTGCAGCAGTACGCGGCAGCACCGCAAACCCGCCCAGGGCCTGACGCCAGTCGTAAGCCAGCAGCTGCACGGCTTGCGAGAGGTTCAGCGAACCGTAGTCGGGATGCGTGGGAATGGACAGGCAGGCATGGCAACGGTAGACGTCACCGTTGCTCAATCCGGTGCGTTCGGGCCCGAACACCAGCGCCACGGCCTGGCCCAGCGGCGCGATGGCAGCGAAATGCGCACGCGGCGCTGCCGTAGGCGGACCGAAATCACGCGGCGTCATCGCCGTCGCGCAGGCATGGGTGATGCCGTGCAAGGCCTCAGCCAGGCTGCCCACCACGCGCGCGGCCTGCAACACGTCCGCCGCACCGCTGGCGCGCGCCACCGTCTCGTCCAGCGCCAGCACATCGGGCAGGCGCGGGTTGACGAGCACCAGATCATCGAAGCCCATGACCTTCATCGCTCGCGCCGCTGCGCCTACATTGCCGGCATGGCTGGGTTCGACAAGCACGAAGCGTGTGGTCATGGGCGGTAAACTCCGGGTTTGTGCTGAGGCGTGCATTGTCTGCGTCGCCTGCTCAAGCTCTTTCTTCCCGTCGCCCTTCCCCTTTCGCCACACTTCCAGGCCGCCCCATGTCGCAAGCACTCCATCCCATGCTGAACATCGCCATCAAGGCGGCGCGGTTAGCAGGTTCGATCATCAACCGGGCCGCGCTCGATCTTGAAGTCTTGAAGGTGGGCCAGAAGGGACCGAACGATTACGTGTCCGAGGTAGACCAGGCCGCAGAGAACGCCATCATCAACGTGCTTCTGGAAGCCTACCCCGGCCACGGCATCCTGGCAGAAGAGTCGGGCCGCGCACGCGGCGCCAAGGACAGCGAATACGTCTGGATCATCGACCCGCTGGACGGCACCACCAACTTCCTGCACGGCTTCCCGGTGTATGCCGTGTCCATCGCTCTGGCGGTCAAGGGCCGTGTCGAGCAGGCGGTGGTGTACGACCCCACGCGCAACGACATGTTCTATGCCTCGCGCGGGCGCGGCGCCTTCCTCAACGACCGCCGCCTGCGCGTGAGCAAGCGCACGCGCCTGAGCGACGCCCTGGTAGGCACAGGCTTCCCTTTCCGCAAGGGCGACAACTTCAAGCGCTACGTGAAGATGTTCGAGGAGATCATGCAGAGCTGCGCCGGCCTGCGCCGCCCGGGCGCTGCAGCGCTGGACCTGTGCTACGTGGCTGCGGGCTATTACGACGGCTTCTTTGAAACCGGCCTGAACCCCTGGGACATCGCCGCCGGCTCGCTGATGATCACCGAGGCGGGTGGTCTGATCGGCAACTTCACGGGCGAAGCCGACTATCTCTACCAGCGCGAAGTGGTGGCCGGCAACCCGAAGGTTTACGGGCAGATGGTGCAGATCCTGGCGCCTTACACGCGGGTGATCAAGGGCGGTGGAGCGAACGCGAACGCAAACGCGGCCGTGGGCGGGACTGAGGCTGCGGCTTCTGCGCAGGACGCCACCGATGTCTTTGCGGAAGAGGCTGCTACCTCGCCCGCACCCACACCAGCACCCACACCCGCACCCGCACCCGCCCCAAAACGCCTGCAGCGCATCCGCAAGCCCGACGACGCGCCGATGTGAGCGACGCGTCTGCAGACGGCGCGCGAGCCTCCATCCCGCAGCGCGGCACGCCGTTTGCCCTTCTCCATCCCTGCCTGACATCACATGACAGCACTTGGAGAACGCCATGCAAATTCTTGTTGCCGGAGCTACCGGCAAGACAGGCCTTCGGCTGGTTCGTGAGCTGAAAGCCAAGGGGCATTCCCCGGTCGCGCTGGTGCGATCGTCTTCCGACACCCGTTCGCTCCCCGCGAGCGTCACCACCCGCCAAGGCGACCTCACCGATCTTCAGGAGGGCGTTTGCGACGGTTGCGAGGTGGTCATCTTTGCAGCGGGTTCGGGCGGCTCCGGCGGGCCGGAGATGACGGACAAAGTCGATCGCGATGGCGCCATGCGCTTGATGGATCTGGCCAGCAAGGCGGGCGTGTCGCGCTTCGTCATGCTCAGCTCGGTGGGCGCAGAGAACCCTGACCCCGAGAGCGAACTCGCCCACTATTTGCAGGCCAAGCACGACGCAGACGAGCACCTGAAGGCTTCCGGCCTCTGCTACGCCATCTTGCGGCCCGTCAGCCTGACACAGGACGACGGAAATCGCGACATGCGCTTCGGCGACGCCGTCGATGTCAAAGCCAAGGCTGCACGCGGCGACGTGGCCGCCGTGCTGGCCCGTGCCGTGGATGACCCCGGTTGGGCGGACCAGGTCTTGCGCATGCAGTCGGTCTGATTGCAGGGGGATGCAGATGGACCGCATCGAACCTGCCCAGGCGGGTGCAGCCCAGCCGCCTGCCACGATGGCCTGTACGCTGAAGATCAACGGCAAAAGCCACGAGCTGGAGATCGACCCGCGCACCACCTTGCTCGATGCGCTGCGCGAGCACCTCAGGCTGACCGGATCGAAGAAGGGTTGCGACCACGGCCAGTGCGGTGCCTGCACGGTGCTGCTGGCGGGCCGCCGCATCAACGCCTGCCTGATGCTGGCGCTGATGGCGCAGGGCGATGATGTGGTCACGATCGAAGGTCTGCCGGCGCTGGCTTCGGGCGGCGGGGCAGCGCAGGCGTCAGGCACAGAAGCCAGCCAGCTGCATCCGATGCAGCAGGCCTTTCTGAGCCACGACGGATTCCAGTGCGGCTACTGCACGCCCGGACAGATCTGCTCTGCGGTGGGCATGCTGGCAGAGGCGCGCGCCGGCATGCCCAGCCAAATCAGCGCCGATCTGCAAGCCATGGACGCGCCACTGACGGGCGAAGAGATCCGTGAACGCATGAGCGGCAACCTGTGCCGCTGCAGCGCGTATCCGAACATCGTCGATGCGATCAGCGAAGTGGCGCGGGCCGAGCCATGAAGGCCTTTACCTACGAGCGGGTGGACAGCCCGCAGGCCGCCGCGCAGGCGGTGGCGGCAACCCCCGGCGCGCGCTTCGTCGCCGGTGGCACCAACCTGCTCGATCTGATGAAGCTGCAGATCGAAACACCGCAGCACCTGATCGACGTCAACCGGGTCGGCCTCGACCGCATCGAGGACACGGACGATGGCGGCTTGCGCATCGGCGCGCTGGTGCGCAACAGCGACCTGGCCGCAGACCCGCGTGTGCGCCGGAACTACCCGGTGCTGAGCCGTGCGTTGCTGGCAGGCGCCTCGGGCCAGCTGCGCAACCGCGCCACCACCGGCGGCAACCTGTTGCAGCGCACGCGCTGCTACTACTTCTACGACCCGGCACTGCCGTGCAACAAGCGCCAGCCCGGCAGCGGCTGTGCGGCGCTGGGTGGCTATAACCGCATTCATGCGGTGCTGGGTGCCAGCGAACACTGCATCGCGACGCATCCTTCGGACATGGCGGTGGCGATGCGCGTGCTCGATGCGCAGGTGGAAACCGTATCAGCGCAAGGCGGCAATCGAGTGATCCCCATCGCCGACTTCCACCGGCTGCCGGGCACTTCGCCCGAACGCGACACCGACCTCGAGCCCGACGAGTTCATTACCGGCGTCACCTTGCCGCCGCCGCCGCCCGGGCGGCAGCTGTACCGCAAGGTTCGCGATCGCGCTTCGTATGCCTTCGCACTGGTATCGGTGGCCGCCATCGTCGACGCGAAAGGCGGAGCGATTCGCCAGGCCCGCTTCGCCTTCGGCGGCGTGGCCCACAGGCCGTGGCGGGTGGAAGAGGCGGAAACCGGCTTGGCGGGTGCGACAGCGTCCAAGGCAGCTTTCGATGCTGCGGGTGACGCGGTGTTGAACGGCGCGCAGGGCTGCGGCCACAACGACTTCAAGATTGCGTTGACGCGGCGGGTACTCACCGGCGTGTTGACCGAAGCCAGCACCGACTGAGGAACACGCGATGCAGATGGACCAGCCCGCGCCGCCAAACGCGATCGACGACAACCGACAGGGCCACATCGGCCGGGCTGTCGACCGCGTCGATGGCCGCCTGAAAGTCACCGGCAGCGCGCCCTATGCCTACGAGGTTGCAGAAAAAGACGCCCGCGAGCCTCCGGCCTATGGCTTCGTGCTGGGCGCCGACATCGCGTGCGGCCGCATTGCCGATATCGACAGCAGCGAGGCCGAAAGCGCGCCGGGCGTGCTGCTGGTGTTGACGCACCGCAACGCGCCTGCGCAAGCCGCGTTCACGAAAGAAGGCGACGACCGTTTCGCGCGCCCCTGGCCCTGTCTGGCAGACGATCAGGTTCGGCACCACGGTGATGCCGTGGCCTTCGTTGTTGCGAGCACCTTCGAGCAGGCGCGCGTCGCTGCGCGTTTGCTGCGGATCCGCTACGAGAAAAAAGACGGTTCTTATGTGTTCGAAGACCACATGGACCAAGCCTTCGAGCCCGAATCGGCCGACGGCCTTCCGCCCGACAGTTCGACCGGCCAGTTCGAACCGAACTTCGGCCAGGCGCCAGTGCAGTTCGACCAGACCTACCGCACCCCCATCCACATCCATGCGCAGATGGAGCCGCATGCCAGCCTGGCCTGGTGGGAAGGCGACCGCGTCGTGGTGCATTGTTCGACGCAGTTCGTCGAGAGCGCGCAAAAGCGCGTTGCTGCCACCTTGATGATCGACCGAAGCCAGGTGCGCATCGTCAGCCGCTACGTTGGTGGTGGCTTCGGCGGCAAGCTGCCGGTGTTCGCCGATGTGATCCTGACGGCGCTGGCCGCGCGTGAGCTCGGCCGGCCGGTAAAGACCGCGCTGACGCGCCAGCAGATGTTCGACCTGACGACGCACCGCAGCAACACCCGCCAGCGCGTGCGTCTCGGCGCCGACAAGCAGGGGGTTCTGACTGCCATCGGCCATGAATCGTGGTCGCATGGCACGCCACGCCATGCGTTCTGCGAGCCGGCTGCTGTCGCCACGCGATCGCTCTACGCCGGCGCGCACCGGATGACGCGCCAGCGCACCGTGGCGCTGGACCTGCCGGTGGCCGATTCGTGCCGCGCGCCCGGCGAGGCCGTGGGCTTGATGGCACTGGAAAGCGCGATGGACGAGCTGGCGCACCAGCTGGCGATCGACCCGATCGAACTGCGCATCCGCAACGAACCCGAGCAGGACCCGGAAAAGAAAGTGCCGTACTCGAGTCGCCAGTTGATCGCCTGCATGCGAGACGGTGCGAAGCGCTTCAGGTGGGACCAGCGCCAGTCGCAACCGGGCCAGGTGCGTGAAGGCCGCTGGCTGATCGGCATCGGCATGAGTGCAGCCAGCCGCGGCAACCTGCTGCAGGAAGCGCATGCCGAGGTCACGCTGCGGCCCGACGGCGTGCTGCAGGTGCGCACGGCGATGACCGATCTGGGCACCGGCAGCTACACCGTGTTCAGCCAGATCGCGGCCGAAATGCTGGGCATCCCGCTGCAGCAGGTCAGTATGGAACTCGGCGACAGCGACTTCCCGCCGTCATCGGGTTCTGGCGGCTCCTTTGGCGCAGCCAGCACCGGGTCGGCGATCTTCGAAGCCTGCACCGAGCTGCGGGCCCAACTGGCCGAGGCAGCGGGCATCGACGAGGCCGAAGCCGTGTTTTCCGACGGCCACATCAGCGGTGGCGGCAAGTCGATGCCGCTGCGGTCGCTGGCGGGCCAGACTGGCCAGACGGGCCTGATCGCCAAGGGCATGATCGAGCCGGGCAAGATGGAAAAAGCGTATTCGCAGCAGGCCTATGGCGCCTTCTTTGCCGAGGTGGCGGTCGACACCGAATCGGGCGAGGTTCGGCTGCGCCGGATGCTCGGCATGTTTGCGGCCGGCCGCATCCTGAATGCCAAGACCGCGCGCTCGCAGGCGCTGGGCGGCATGGTCTGGGGCGTCGGCGCGGCACTGACCGAAGACGGCGTGATCGACCCGCGCCATGGCCAGTTCGTCAACCGGGATCTGGCCGAATACCACGTGCCCGTGCATGCCGACATCCCCGCCATCGATGCCGTGTTCCTGCCCGAGGTGGACGACAAGACCAATCCGCTGAAGATCAAAGGGGTGGGTGAACTGGGCATCAGCGGCGCCGGCGCGGCGCTGGCCAACGCGGTGTTCAACGCCTGCGGCGTTCGCATCCGCGACTTTCCGCTGACGCTGGACAAGGTGCTGGCAGGGATGACCTGATCGATCGGGCTTGACCGCCACAAGCGCGGTCGCCCGGCACGATGCCACGCCAAAGTGGCAGGCCGGCTGGCAGTGCGGAAAAACGCCCGTGGGTTCGGCACATCGGTTTCAATAGCGGGTCAAGTTCAATCACTGGACCTGACGGCATCCAGGAGAACCCGACCCGTGCGCTACGCCACTCTCATGCACCAGGGCCGACCGCGCGTCGGCCAGATCAGCGATGACGCGCAAAGCGTCCAGCTCTTCGACATCGACGGCAGCCAGGGCGCGCTGGCCCTCATCGGCCTGGCCGTGTTGCCAGGCTTCAGCGAAACCGTGCCACTGGCCGGCGTGCAACTGCTGGCCCCGCTGCCGCAGCCGCGCCGCAACATTTTTTGCGTCGGTCGCAACTACCACGCGCACGCCAAAGAATTGCGCGACAGCGTCTTCAAAGACAACGCACAGGCGGTAGATGCCTGGCCCATCGTCTTCACCAAAGTACCGCAATGCGTGGTGGGGCCGCACGACGAGGTGCGCCTGCCCGGGCGCAGTGTCTCCGCACAGATCGACTATGAAGCCGAGCTGGCCATCGTCATCGGCACCGGCGGCAAGAACATTTCGCGCGCA